>JAZDIO010000231.1:0-5927 GCA_043804965.1 Candidatus Firestoneibacteriota bacterium
GCGATTGCTCGCTTGACATTGTTAAAACCAAATTACAGGAAGTTTATTCGATTGTTTTATCCGATTCAAACATTAATCTTTCTTTTAAAACGGTAGAAGAACATAAAAACAGCTATACTATTTATTTAAATTATTCCGGACCTCTAGGGGCTGACATAAAAAGAGGCCAGATAAAGACTGACTTTACAATTAAAGAACACTTAATAAACCCGCCGGTCAATAAATTGTTATTAAGATGCTATGAGCAGTATTATGATATACCAGAAAATATAGAATTAATCGTTTATACTTTAGAGGAAATTTTCATAGAGAAGTGCTTATGCGTTATAAACAGAAACGAACCAAGAGATGTTTATGACTTATGGTATTTATCATCTAATCAGTGTCTTGATTTTAAACATCTGGCTTCAGAAATCAAAACTAAAGGAATCGCGAAAGACTCTAAATATCTCGACATAATAAACGCATTAAACACCAAGAGAAAAAACTTTGAAAGTCTCTGGAAAACGAGATTACAAGATCAAATGACAGATCTACCGCATTTCGACAAAGTTTACCGTGAATTAACAAGGGAATTAAAACCTATCAATATTTCAGATTAATATTAACAAAAACTACCCCTTCCACTAAATACTTTACATTCTTAAATCTCTCAACTCTCCGTGTGTCATAAACGTGTCTTAAAAGGGAGAAAAGCGGGGAAATTGGGAGCAATTGAGAGGAATTCAAATATTACGAAAAACGTTATAGATTATGAAAAAGATAGGAAAATGAAGCAAACAGTCATCGGGTCAAAACCGCTTGAGAGGGTGATGTCCTAACCAAATAGGCTCCCCTTATTCATGTTTCATGTGCCAAAAGTTGGAAATATTTTATAGTCACCACAATACATTGTAGTGCTCGATTCATCGGGCGTACCTATTGCGCCTGATGAATCAGGCAACTACCTTTTGGCACAGGTTCTCACGCTCGGAGAATTTCAGGAGATTGTCTTAAACTTAACAATTTGTTTACCGTATTTCCTGAGCGGCTTCCGCCCAATCTTTGAGCAGCATCGGATTACCGTTCAAATTGTGAATGCCGCTCAGGTTAAGGTCGAATATTGAACCTTTTGCATCATCAGCCAGTTTTTTAATTGATTCTTTCATATCTTTTTTTGACATGCCAAAGAATACTTTTCCGGGATGATCGTGTACTTCATAAATAAAAGCATCTTTAGTCTCTTCCCTGATAGTTCTTATATCGGACCAGGGGGAGATGTGAAAACGCCTCAGGTTGGGAAGATTCTTTATTACGGAAGCTTTCCGGTCAAGCGGTTCACACCCGTGATAATAAACAGTTTTACCTGTAAATAATGCTGCAAGTTTTTCATTATAGGGCTGGACAAATTCCGCATACATATCCGGCCCGAGTCCTCTCGACGCCTGAGCGGAAACATACGCCCATTCATCAGAAAGCTTTAGCTTTCGCTGGTCAAAACCTTCGCGGAGACGAGAGGCATGTATGCGCATGGGAAAAGCCAGATACTTATTGTCAGGGGAGGGAACATTAAGCCAGCCCTTCTCTTCCCTGTTTTTATGATGACAGATCAGGGAGTCTGTAATTATTGTCATGAGTTCTTTTACTTTTTCAGGCGCATCCGTTACCTCAAAAAGGAGGGTTTCAAGTCCCTTAAATTCCGCAGCTTTATCAAACGGAGAATACCCCAGATTGTCATAATAAGCAAACACGCATAATCTTCCGTCTATCAGTTCATTCGCTCTGTTCACCAGCTTCGCCGTTTCTCTGTTGGCAATGTCTAAATCGTTAAACTTTATTTTCTCATTGGCAAAACCGTCTTTAAAAGTCGGCCCTATTTTTTCAATCTGCTCAGGATTATAATCTGCTTTATCCGCACCCGCCTGCTTAACGCCCCAATCAACCGACCTGGATACCAGGGCTCTTAGGGTAATTAAAGGCCAGACAATGTGGTCATCCGGGACATTTTTTACCATCCAAAGCCGCTTTCTTAAATCAAATTCGATTTTCCGCGCAAGTTCAGATTCCGTTTTAAGATAATTTTCTCCGAGCATCAATTCCCACTGGGGCAAGGGAATGCTTTCATAATATACTGAAACAGGGATTTTTCCGGCCGGCTTTAACGCTTGATGCAGAGTCCAGAGTTCTTTTTTTGCTTCTTGCACCGGAAGCAGGGCAAATTTACGAAGTTCCTCAACCAAAGGTTTAAGTATTTCTTTTTCCTGCGCTGTATCCATTCAGCACTCCTTGCTTAATTTTCCTTGACGTTAAATTAGCAACATCAATTTTACCCGTAAGCAAATTTTGGGAGTTATCTGACCGGTACTTGTTCTGTTTTTCCTGACTTTAGAGATTTTTCCGCAGTATCAAGAAGAGCCATTATTTCAAGAGTATCTTCAAAAGGCACCGGAGCGGGACCGCCCTTTAAAAAACTAAAAAGTTCCCTTACCAGATCGGTATAAATCACTTTTCTGTCCACGATAAAAGGCGCCGCAGCTCCCCCTTTATCCCTGAGGGTACCTCCGTAAGACCAGCAATTCTCGGTAAGGTCTGCTACCGCTGTTTTATTATTCGGATACTCAACAACAATAACAACACCATTACCGTGTTTTGTCGTATGTGCAGTCAAAGCGCCTCTGCCCATAGAGCGGATAAGCATTTCAAACACATGAACCCCGTACCAGACAATACTGCTGCCGGCCGGAGCAATTCCAAGAGGCCCGTAAAAATAGCTGTAATCCGGGTTCGGTATTTTTCCTATCGCTTCGGTAAGAGCCGGAGGAAATCTCAAGGAAGACATCGAGCAGATTTTCAGATTTTTCTTTTTCGAAATATCATATATTATTCTGCCGTTTATATAAGTATCCGCCATCGGCTTATCAAGATATATGGGAAGCCCCAGATCCGAGCATTTTTTGAAGTACTCAAGGTGCAAGGACGGGTCATTAAGCTCTATCATAACAGCATTAACGCCTTTTACGGTTTCCTCAAAAGTCTTTGTAATCTTAACGCCCCAGGCTTCAAGCTGTTTAATTCTTTTATTTATACCTTCTTCATTCTGAAAAGGCGTGACAAACGCCAGACAGGTTACCGCGCGCAGCCCCTCTACTTTCTGATCCGCCGGACAGTCGGGAGCCTGCATTCTTTTAGAAAACTCAATGCTGTGACTGGAATCCAGGCCGATTAAAGCTATTTTCAATTCATCTGCCATATAACCCCTTTGTTAATATTTTTAAACGTAAATTCTGTTGCCGAAAGCAAGCTCGGCTAGGGAAAGAAAGAACATTATTACAAGGCACGTCCACCATACTTTTTGCTGTTTTTCCTGCTGCTGTTTCATTGCCAGATCCAGGCTTTTTTTTGCTTCGGCGGTATTCGCTTTAACATTGGGAAGAGAGGTCAGGTTTGAAAGCACTGCTTTCTCGCTATCCATAGTAAGGTCGGATTCTTTTGTCTGCAGATTAACCGAAAAATAATCGTCATTTTTATCTATCCTGGCCTTATAAAAACCGCTGACAAGGGTATCGTTATAAACCGCCGAACCTTCCACAAACTCTAATTTTCTGGTTTCATTTCCCGGATTGGTTACGTTCATTTCTTTCCATCTGCCGTGCCAGATAAGCGGGGTATGCACCCTGTAGTCCGGAATCAGATCGCTTGAAGTTGTCAGGTAATAAAGCATTTCATGGATGAACGGCAAAAACACCGCCCGGGCCGGAAGATCGCTCCACACTCTATCAAAAGATGAAGTAAAAAGCATGATTTTACCGTCTTTGTAAGTTTTTTCAATCAATAAAGGATCTCCGTTTCCATACCTCGCCAGAATCGGATTTCTGGTACTGAAGGTCTGAAAATATTTGTAAAAACGCGGAGTTTCCAGCGATTTGGCATATTTGGGGTTTTTAAAGAGCATAAACATATTATTCGTATAATCAACGGAAAGTATCGACAGGAATCTGGACCGATCTTTTGGGTCTCCCTTAGGACTTGAAAGCTCTGCCGGAAGGATATCCCCAAAAGTGTCGTTATATGCCGTTCCGTCTACATTGTTACCCATGCCGATAATAATTCTTCCCCAGCTTTCAAGGTATTTTCTCATTTTGTTCACAGCCGGGCGGGTTAAGGATTTTACGTTGGATACGACAACAGCGTCATATTTTCCCAGTTCTTCCGTCTCCACATTCTGGGCCAGAGCAACTTTCACCCTAATGGAACTTGAAGGATCTTCTCCGGGATTCAGCGCCTCTTTCAGGAAAAACGCGGCATCTTCATTTCTTTCAGCGGAAGGCGAACCGTTAATTATAAGAACATTTAAGGCCGCTCTTTTTCTGAAAGAATAGTAATATTTATTATCAAGCATTAATTTATCATCGTCAATCTGTATATAACCTTTAGTGCCTATTGTTTCGCCAAAGAGAGCGATAAACTCCACATCCGCGAACCCGTAGGCATTTACAGTAACAGATTCTTTTCTTACTTCTCTGTTCTCTATGAAATGTTTTACATTAACTGTTTTCTGTTTGTCCGAAAAATTCTCCACTCTTGCCACAAGTTTAACCGGATCGCCGTCGTCCAGAAGCACCGGAGGCAGGCTGCAGCCCGTTATTGCCATATTTTCACTGTCTTCCTGCCCCAGATTTGAAATTCTCACTTCCACGCCGGCAGAGAGTTTCTCCGAAAAGTTAAATTCTTCCCAGCCCAGCTTTTGCATATCTGTAATAATGAATAATTTCCTTTTTCCGGAATCAGACATGGAAAGTATCTGATTTGCCTGGCGCACCGATTTCTGAAAATCAGTTACCGTGGTGTCATATTCAACCTGTTTTATCTTATTTTTTATAAGCCCCATATCCTGAATGAGCTCCATGCCGGCAACCGGACGGGCCAGAGTCAGGATCGCGCACATATTCCCGATGCCGATTTCCGTATCAAGAATGCTCATGGCTTTTTCTTTGGCTTTTTCCAGATTGTTGTTATAGAGCATGGAATAGGAATTATCTATTATTATTACAGCGCTTACTTTATCGCCTTGCAGGAGTTTATTTTTAACAAGGTACGGCCTTGCAAAAGCAAGGGCGATAAGCGCCATAAGCAGAACGCGCATAGCTAAAAGTATAAGTTCTTTAATCCTGTTTTGTGAAGTAATTTTATCAGATTTGGAAAGGAACTTGAAACTCGGAAAACGGATTCTTTTCGCGTATTTTCGAAGCAGCATATGGATAAGTATCGGAATTGCCATCGCGGCAAGCCCGATTAAAAACAAAGGATTAAGAAAAGCTATAAATCCCATTTTACATTAACCCCGATCTTTTCGCCAGGTAGGACATTAAAGCAAAATCCAACGGCTTCGCGGTATTCAAAAGGACATAATCAATATCCATTTTCCGGCATTCCATTTTCCAGGAGGCAATAAAATTATTAACGTTTTTCACGTAACTTGCTCTCAGGGCATCAGGAAGGGTCAGCATTTCTTTATTTGTTTCCATTTCTTCAAATCTGGAAAGCCCGGAAAACGGAAACTCAATTTCATCATAATCCATTATATGAAAAACAATGACTTCATGGCCTTTGAAACGCATATGTTTAAACGCCGAGCGTATGCCCTCTTCATCATCCATAAGGTCCGTAATCAGGATGATAATACCTCTTTTGGCGTAAATCTCGGCAAGATGGTGCAGGGGAACCGAAAGATTTGAAACCGTTCCCAGCAGGCCCTTTTCCAGAGTCATCAGGATAGTATGCAGCTGCCCTGCTTTCATGGAAGCAGGAATGAGGTTGACAATTTTATTATCTACGGTTACCAGCCCCGGCCCGTCCCTCTGCTGGGTCATAAAATAAGAAAGAGAGGCCGCAAGATAATTGGCATATTCCAATTTTGATATGCCTGATTTTTTACCTTTGTACCCCAT
>JAZDIO010000232.1:0-6695 GCA_043804965.1 Candidatus Firestoneibacteriota bacterium
GACAATAATTTAAAGCCTTAATTGCCGCGCTTATAGGTCTGCCGGTATTCTTTCTTCTTGTTCCTTCAATGTTTTACGGTTTTGAAAGGGCCTGGTATCTATCAGGAGAATTTGTAAAACTGGTAATTTTTCCTTTCTTCAAAAATGACGCGATAATCAGGGAAACAGTCTATTACACCCATCCTAACCAATCATTGGATGCATTCCTAATCAGACATTTTTCAGATCTTGGTATTACAGACTACCCCGGCTGGATGCACAGCCATCTTGATCCGGCAAAGTTCTCACAGGAACAGATGAAAAGGGTCGGGTTGATAGTGAAAGCAGTGTTACTCCTTTTCTCCGCCGCAGCCTTATGGAAAACAAAGAAATTTAAACTAGTAGCTAAGTTCGAATACGCAATTGTATTTTTTTTGATACTTTACATTTCCCCTTCTTCGTGGCTGAGCCATTACATCTCGGTCTTATTTGCTTATTATGTTTCAGTGGCGTATTTAACCGACATTTACGCAGACAAGACAGGCAAGCTGATATTAACTCTTTGTCTTTCTTTAGCGATTATTCTTACATATACCGGAGTAAATCCTTTCATGCAAAGTTTATCCGGAATGTTTATAGGAAATTTTATACTGTTTTTAGGAATGTTGTTTGTGTGTTTTAAGGAAAGCTATAGAAAGGCGCTTTAAAGAGGGAACGGTTTTTACGCCGCTCCCTCTCTCCTGTTTAAATCTACTTAAATTTGAAGTTCGTCTTCTTGACCATGGTCTTAAAGAGCTTCCACGCATCATCAAACGCAATCTTACCTACCAATGGATCGCTTGCGAAAGCTCTAAAGGCCAGATCTTCATTTTTTGTTAAAACTGATTTCAGTATTGTCTCCTGGTTTATTACATGCCGAAGCACCAGAGGAGTTATTTCGTCAGGCAACGCTCCGCTGCTTACAGGACTGACCCCGGCAGAAGAAAATACAGCATTCGTCTCTACAACAGCCCCAAGCGGAAGTCCCAGATGCTGTCCGCTGTTAGGGAGATTAACATTAGTGACAAAAGTGGTCTTTCCGGTAACGGCCATCATTTGATTTATATATTCTTCTCCGCTGCCATAAAGATCCTGATGTTTTCCTAATTTTAACGTTTTTGCAAACTGAACAGGGACTTCCTTAAATCTCTTTATACGGTAAGAAAATGGAGTCAGATTAAATCCCCATCTTCTGCAGGAATTTTTATCCAGTAAGAACCAGGGAACAAATTCCGCAAGATGCCTGTCTCCGGCAGCGGCAATAGCTCCGAATCTTTTTGTCAGTATTTTACAAACCTGACTTTCACTCTTAAAATATTGCTCCTTTTTTATACCTTTAGATTTCCCGAACTTGTTCACCACTTTAGGACTATTAACATGCTCCAGGTACATCTTAAAGAGATCCGTTCCTTTATATTTAGCTTTGTTTATCCAGGTGAAGTGGTTAATACCTAAAATATTAACGTTTATTGCTTCACGTCCCGGTTCTTTCTCTCCCGTTTTCTCGGCATAAAGCCTCGCCATATCATGTTGTGCTTTGAAAGCTTCATGGCAGCAGCCCCAGGCTTTTATCCCGGGAAAACCTTGATAAAGAGTTCTTGTGCATATTGTCATCGGATTCGTAAAGTTAACACACCAGGCTTTAGGCGCGTATTTTTTTATAGCCTCCGCAAAGAAAAGATAATCCTTTATTGTCCTAAGCGATCTGATATGACCGCCGGGACCAACCGTATCACCTACAGGCTGGTAAATACCGTATTTCATAGGTTCTAAAAGATCTACCCCCATATCTTCAATTTTCCCCGGTTGAATCGAAAGAAAAACAAAATCCGCGCCTCTAAGGCATTCTTTAATATCTCTAACTGCTCTATATTTCCAATTAGAGACTGTTTTTGGATTAGTTTGGATCCAATTGCCAAATTTCGCATTAAACTCAGCCATCTTATAGTTAATATCGTAAAGCCTCACTTCTCCGTTAAAATGGATTGTTTGCGCCAGGTCATTCATTAAGCTGTGCGCCCAGCCGCGGCTTCCGCCTCCGATATATGCTATTTTTAAGTCTATAGGCTTACTTCCTTCCGCAGACTTTATTATAGAACTCTCGCCTTTTTTCTCTTTTGTTAATACTATTTTGGGCATTAAATCTCCTTTTAGTACAAAAAAACCATTTGTATTTTTTGTTTCAAATTTCAAGTTTTGTGCTTCGAGTTTTCCGCCTCATCTTTCGGAGGATTTCAGATACTTGAAAATTTACTTTCCAGGCTTCTCTCCAGATCCGACATTTTTTTGTCTATAGTTTCCTCTTTTGCTTCTTTTACCGTATTAATTTTGAGGTCCTGATTTTCCACTCCTAAAAGAGCGTCTTTGTAAGCTTGTAGAATTTTATCTTCAATCATCTGCCTCGTTTCATTGTTCAACGGATGAGCAATATCCTTAAACGAGCCATCCTGTTTTTTTCTGGAAGGCATAGCTACAAACATCTCCGTATTCCCCTGAATCACCTTAAGATCCCTTATTACAAAACAGTTATCGATTGTCATGGCCGCGTATGCTTTCAGTTTTTCCTCATTCCTTAAGTGAACCTTAATTTCTGTTATTTCCATTGCTGCTCCTTTGTTCTGTTCAAGACGGTTTTATGGTTTTTGTCAGAATCACCCGTCTATATTTTTGTTTAAGTTTACCCGCAATATCTTCCGCATTTTCTTTTGTTGCTGTAATTCCGAATACCGACGGACCGCTTCCGCTCATAAGAACCCCAATTGCTCCGGCTGCCAGCAGGTCTTCTTTAACCTTAAATAAAACAGGAAAAAATTTTCCGGCAGGGGTTTCCAGATCATTATAAAGCAACTTTTTTGCCAGTTCACCTCCTTTTACCGCTTTAGCTGATATAAACTCTTCAAGTTTTTTATCAGATACTTTTACGTTTGTCAATGTTTTAGTAAATTCAGAATAGATCCTGCCGGTCGAAGGTTTTTCCCCCTCGATTATCAGCACCATCCAGGTTTCCGGCACAGGGTTCAACTCAGTCAGAATTTCTCCCCTTCCCTCTCCCAGAGCCGTCCCTCCTTTCAACAAAAAAGGCACATCACTGCCCAGGGTTGCGGCCAGAGCAGACAGTTTTTTGCAGCTTAAATTTAATCCGAAAAGTACATTGCAACCGTTTAAAACAGCAGCCGCATTACTGCTTCCTCCTCCCAGTCCGGCAGTGAGTGGAATATTTTTATCAATAACAATCTTTAATCCTGTTCTTATTCCGCATTCGCTCAGGATAAGTTCGGCAGCTTTAAACGCAATATTTTTATTATCAATCGGAACACCAGGATGGGAGCACTCCAGAGATATTATTCCGGGTATTCTGGAAATTATAACTTTATCGGCAAGATCTACCGTCTGAAAAACTGTTTTAATATCATGGTATCCGTCCGGCCGTTTACCCTTAACTTCCAGATAAAGGTTAATTTTAGCAAACGATTTAAGGGTTATTTGCTCCATTTTGTGAGATACCTGTTAATATCCTCTTCGCTGATTTTACGTGCCTTTTTTGGAGGTATTAACTCAAATACCTTGTCCGGAATATCCCTGTTTATCTCCGGATCCGTAAAGGAAAGAGAAATATTATATTCTCCTGAACTGAATTCAGCTGTTGACAGGGCTGAAGGTTTATCTGTTTTTTCGGCAAAAACCGCAGTTATATCCAGACCTTTTATTCGAAGCTTTCCCGTTTGATTCAGTAAAACGGACGCCGGAGAATCCGAGGAGGCGTCAAATAATTCTCCTTCAAAATAAGCGTTGTCCTGTACAAAATAGGCCTGAAGTTTATGCCCCTTTGAGGTCATCATGAAAAAAGGTTCATTGAAAAATCCTTTTATTTCAAAACGAAGCATATCAGGAGCTTTAACCGCCAGTATGGATTTTTTCTTTATTCTGGTACCGGGACAGGAGTACTTCGCAATAACAGAAGATTTCAGAGTTTTTACCTTAAAAACAGCATCCGTTGGTTTAACCTGCGGGCTTCCACATCCTGAAATAAGAAGCGCGATAACTATTGAAGCACTATTCAGACTTAGTTTTTTTAAGTTCATCCAATTTCCTCCTCACAGAAGCATTTTCCAATTGTTTAAGGGATTTTTCATACATTTCTTCCGCTTTCGCATACAAATTCTTCTTTAGATATATATCCCCGAGATGTTCAAAAACAATAGGATCGTCATGCCCTGCTTTTTTAAGAATTAAAGCAGCGCGCTCGAGTTCTCTCTGGGCTTCGTCAAATTTTCCCAGACGGTAATAAATCCAGCCCAAGCTGTCAATATAAGCGCCGTTTTCAGGCTCAAGTTTTAAAGCCTTCATAATAAGAGACATCGCCTCATCAAGTTTTTCATTCCGGTCCGCGTAAATATAACCCGCATAATTATATGCATCCGCGTATTTCGGGTTTATTTCGATAACCTGCTTAAAACAATATACCGCTTCCTCATATCTTGCCGTGCGTTCCAATAATACGCCCAACGAATAGAGGGTCCGATCATCTTTCTCTCTTCTCTTTAAAACCTCTCTATACGCCGTCTCAGCTTTTATGTAATTTTTATTTTCAAAATAAGCCCCTCCCAGATACAGCTGAAGATCGATGTTTTCAGGAAGAATGCGGACACCTTTTTCAAGCAATGCTATCATCTTAGGATATTCGTTTCTTTTTGTGTAAAGATACGACAGGTATATATAACCTGAAGGGTTTTTTGGAGTAAGTTCCACAAACTTTTCATAAGCTTCAACAGCCTCATTGTTTTTCCCAAGTTCATTATAATTTGACCCCATTATCTGATATGCTTCCGCGTTAGCAGGGTCTGATACTGCAAGCCTTCTGGCATGCTCCAGAGAACCCTTGTAATCTTTTTCCTGATAAAGCATCAGCGCGATTCTCTGCAAACTATCCAGATCTGAAGGGTCCAGTTCCACGGCTTTTTTTAGATTTTCTACGGCTTCTTTATATTTTTTCATCTGTCCGTAAGCCAGGCCTATATTTTTATACGCTCTTGCGTCATAATCCGATAAAGCAAGGAGTTTTTTGTACTCTTCTACTGCCTTTTCAGGTTTACCCTGAATTTGGAATAATAAGCCAAGCGCAAAAATAGGGGACGTATATTCCGGATTAACTTCAGCAGCTTTTTTGTAATTCTTCTCTGCCAATTCAAAATCCCCTTTTTTTCCATAGGCAAGCCCCAGGTTAAAATATGTCGTATCCGCCTTCGGGTCAAGCTCTATTACTTTATTAAACATATCTATGGCTTCATCAGGTTTATCCTGTTTATAATATATATTCCCGAGATAAAAATATGCATCGGGATTTTTGGGTTCCTTTTGAAGAATCCTGTTGCAAACCGCTATAGCCTGAGAAAACTTAAGATGTTCAATATAAAAAGCGGCGCTTTGAAGAAGAGTTTTCAAATCTCCGCTAAGAGCCGACAATTTATCGTAAATCTTCAAGGCCTCCCCGGTCTTTCCTATCCTTGTGTATTCAGCAGCAAGAGTCTGGCTTATAATTTCCGATTCAGGATCCAGGGCCAGCGCTTTCTTATATTCCTCTATCGCTTCCTCAAAAAACCAATTACGGGATAACAGCGCACCTTTACTATAATGAAGATAGGACTGATAAGGAGGATAATGAGGTTTTTTTTCGGATATAACAGCAGGCGCGGAGCCGCAGCCGTAAAACAGGATAACTGCCAGCGGCAGGACAAAAAGATATTTAAGTATGTTTTTAATGGAAATCCCGTTGAAATTCATCTCTCCGGCCATAAACTTTTCTAAAACTCCTTTTTTTCTCGCTGCCGATGAAAAAAACGCTTTATGAAAACCCAGCGGAATAAGCTTCTTAATTACTTTAGAAAGATTATATTCCTTTTTGAATCTATCATCAATCAAAATTTTATATTCTTTCAGGGTATTTAAACTATAATTGCCTTTTTCCAGGGCTTTTATTACAGTTAAAGCCGCAAATTCACCGCTTTTAACGGCATAGTATATTCCTTCCCCTGTAACTGGATTCGCCAGACCGGCTGCGTCGCCTGTTATTATCCAGCCGTCGCCGGCAACTTTTTTAGGATAATCACAGGGAATAACCCAAGTTTGAGGTTTCTCAAATATTTTTGTTCCGCTCAGATATTTATCGTGCAGTTTGTAGTATTCTCTCTGCAGGTTTATTTTTTTCTCAATTCCAAAACCGGCAAAACCGTATTCCTTGCCGGAAACAAAAGGAAAATACCAGAAATAGCCCGGAAGCAATGTTTTATCAAAATAAAACTCGAAATGCTCCCTTTCTGTTTCCGGAAGCGGTTCGCAAACAGTATTTACCGCTCTGATTACCTGCTGCCTGTTAAAAACAGACAGTATTCTTGTAAGTAAAGAAGATGCGCCCTCCGCTATTATCGTTACCTGGGCACGCGCTTCTTTTATTATTATGCGGCCGTTTTCAAGTATTTTATATTTTACCCCGCAAACGCAGCCTTTTTCCAATACAGGTTCAAACACAAAAGATTGTTCAACGAGTTCCGCCCCGGATTGTACAGCTTTTTTCGCGAGCAGTTCATCAAAATATTTTCTGTTAACGGTAGCACCTAAAATACCTTCGAAAGTTACGCTATAACTGAGATTTTCCAAAAAGATTTTCACGCCTTTTATTT
>JAZDIO010000233.1:0-10935 GCA_043804965.1 Candidatus Firestoneibacteriota bacterium
GTCCGCAAGGTACTTAAGGTCTAAAATCTAGAAAATCATATTAAATAAAACCTTCCAGATGTTTAACTTTACAAACCTTATGAACCTTACAAACTTTATAAACTGATTTACTATTTCTTCCTCTTCGATACATATATAAAATCCCTGGTATGGGGTTTTAAATAACGCCCCGGGACTCCGTATAATCTATTGTTTAAATGAGACGCTTTTAAAAGAATTTCTCCATTCTTTCCTCTTTTATACTCGCCCTTTTCATCTTTTTCAGGCATGTAGATTTCACAGGCAATATTAACAAGATTCATATCCAGATGCAGCGCTTCTTCAACCCCTGCCGCAAGCATTGCCTTCGCAAGTGTATAAGCAGAAACCGAATTTCCTATCGCAAAAACAGCTTTTTTATCTTTGGTTATCCCGAACCCGGTGCGCCATACATAAATGCTTTTATTCTTGTCCGCTGACAGGCCCCAGTATCTGTTTTTATCATTAAAGAGCCCTTTTCTGATTAACGGTTTTAAATTTTGCCTGTAGGAAATAAGAGAAGTTGTTTCTTTTATATCCTCGCCCCAGACACCTATATTTATCGAGCCGTCCGCATACATGGCAAGCGTTTCAAAATCTTTGATAGCCGGCAAAAAAACATCACCGTCAACCATCATTCCATAATGTCCGTGTGAAGCCTGAAAACCTCCTGAAAAAGCAAAGAGCACTTTTTCTCTGGTATCGTCGTCTCCCGGAATTATTCCTTTCCCCTTTATTCCAGTGGTAGAAATAGGATGTTTGGTTCCCCCGACAGGAAAAAACTCCACCTGATCGGCATCAATATATAGTAAATCCACGAGCGCATAAGGCCGCTCAGGATCCGGCCTGAAAATAGTCTTAGCTAAAAGAGGATGATTTTTCTCCTCTCCCCTGGGAAGGGAATCCGTAATCCAAATACCCTCTCCCTTTAAAATATCATTTTTAATAACAGGTTCCATATTTTTCAAATCAGAAGTTCTTTCGCTTTCTTTAAAATCATTCTTTGTTCCGACGAAACATCTGTCGACGGAATAAGAAATACTGTCAAACCAATCCTTGACAGAAAAGAAAAAAGCTTCCAGGTTGCCCACCGCCTCGACTCCGAGTATTCCTCTGCCAAAATTTACACAGGAGGCAATCCAGCTTTCTTCGCCTTTAACTTCGGGAAAATATTTCAATTCCTCAGCTTCCGGAAAAACGCTTCCTTTTATCGGATCCAGAAAGTTTTCTTTTTTAAGATCTTTAAGCATATACTTCGCTGCCAGATTAAACCCTTTTGATTCCCAGGCAAGTTGTAATTTTTTTGCGTGCGGCTTAAAAACAAATAATTTTCTGTACTTTCCTGAGGTTCTGACCGTAGTTATCGACTGAAAATCCGCCCCCACAGAAGTCGCAAAAGCTACCCAGCCGTTTTTCACATCATATACCCCTTCTTCCGCATCAGGAGTGCTTGAAAGGTTAACAATATTTTTTACTTTTTCTATAACTCCCGTTCTTGTTACTTTTAGTTTTGCAGAATATATTTCAGCCGGTTTGACCTCGTCTTCGGAAAGTGAGAATACAATTCTTTTTGAAAAACCTTTTGGAAGCGAATAAAAATCGATTTTTTTCCCGGTTTCATCATATACGCCTTTTATTAAATGTTTTTCTGCAAGCCCGTTAAGTTTGACCCGGAACTCTTTTTCCTGTCTGGTGGGAAGCATATTCTTCACGGCCATGGAAATAACAATAAGGACAATTACTGTTATTATCCCCAAAAAAACAGGTGTTTTAATAATTTTATTTAAATTCAAAACATTTTCCTTTGTTGTAAAATTACCACCCTGTACCGTAATGGTGCAGGGCGCGTTCCGCGAGCTCACGAGTTCTGAGCTGTTTTCTTTGGCCTAACGTCATAAATTCTTTCGCTCGAAAGCGTTATCTCTATATCTAATATTTCATAAAAATCTTTTTCATTCATATAATCGTATAATACAATATACCTGCAAATAATACAATGTTAAATAGATTCCTCCAGAAATTCCGCTGATACAAGTACAAGAAAAAATCTTGATATAGCTGACAAAAAAGAGGCGGATTCCCAATATTTTGATTCTTTTGTTAGGGCTTTAAGAGCACCTTTGAAAACACCGGAGACGGCTTTATAGCTTTTTTTTGGAAAAAGCTTTGCTTAATCTGCTCTACACTTTTATTTGGCCCCTTATATTTGTTTCATTGAATTTTTCTATTCTATATACATGGCTGTTTAATTCTCTTGAAACAACCGTTAAACGGCCTAAATTCATATAGTTATCCTGCATGGTCTTCCCGTGATTCTCGCAGAAAAACCAGAACAGGCTTCGCAGTATATCGCTATGCGCCACAAAAGCAGCGCTTTCCCGGCATTCCTTATCGGCTCTGGCTAATATTTTTTCTATCCTTGCTTTTATTTCTTCGTTAGATTCCCCGCCCTCAAAACGGATTGAATGCTCTCCTCTTTCCCACGCCTCAACAACGTCTTTATATTTTTTCCAGTACACCGGCTCAATTTCACTGACTCCGTCAAGAACGCCCACGTTTGTCTCCCTAAGATTATCTTCAATCATCAATTTTCTGCCCGGAAAGATAATCTCCGCGGTTTCCTTTGCTCTTATAAGCGGGCTCACATATATTCTTTCAACAGGGATGTCTTTCATCACAAGCTGCATATTTGCCGCTTGTTGTTTTCCCTTTTCCGTAAGGGAAGGATTTATTTTTACACTGGCAAAAACCTTTTCTTTGTTCGCCTCGCTTTCCCCATGCCGGAAAAAATAGTATTTCATATTTTAACCCATTTGCTTAGTTCTTCCAGAATTTCTTCTTTTACGTTTCTTCCCTCATCCTCCTGGGTTTTGTTGCTTTTTTCATCTTTTAAGGCTTGAAGCAGTTTTGCGGTTAATATAATGCCGCGGTACCAATTTATTATCCCGGCCTCAAAACCCATTTGTTTGCAGTACGCTTCTTCCAGGCCCCTGTTTTTAAGCAAAGGATACCTCTCAAAAGGGAGTAAAAATTCATAAAGCGGATCGAAAAAACCCGCAGATTCAAAGTCTATTATTCCGGTCAGATTTTTATCCTTCACTATGAAATTTTTGGGATTAAAGTTACCGTTCCCAAAGCAAGGAGGGATTTGAACAGGCAAATTATCCGTAAGCTCTTCCAAGGTTCTGGAAATAAGAGGCCCTTTAGAAAATTGCCGTATATCTTGTTTTACCCGGAAAAAGAAATCTTTTATTCCTGTATCTTCGCCCAGCTCTCCGGATAATTCACCAAGATCTTCTCTTTTGATCTTTTGAACTTCAATTATGGCTTTAATAAACAGATTCTCCGCCCATTCTTCTTTCATTTTTAAAAAATTATACAGGACCCGGCCTTTCAGGCTCTCTTCCAGAAAACAAGGGATGCCAAAAGCGCTTCCTTTTTCATCCAAACCCCAGACCTTTGGAGTTTTTAATTTTGTTGTTTCAAGTTGTTTTAATAATCTATACTGCCGAAAAAAATCATATTTATCAGCTGTATCTGAAAGATCTTCTTTTTCTGGTTTTGGTGTTTTTAACAGGATAAACAGCCGTTTATCTCCGCTGGCAACTTCAACTTTCCAGGGAAGAGTCCGGCCGCTTTCTTTTACAGGTAACGCCAAAATAAATTCAACAGGCAACTCTAAAGCAGAGGAAATATATTTTTCAACTCGTTTTTTTACATCCGGATGATTTGGATTAAACGCTGTCATTTTTTCTCCGTAATAACAATTTTTGCAGCCGTAGGAAGGTTCCTACGCTCGCAAGCTAAAGATTGCGCCTACCTTTTTATCTTTTAACTTTTTAACAACTCATGTGCTTCTGCCATATCCGCGATAATATTTAATTTCTGCGGGCATTTTTCCATGCAGGCGCCGCATTTTGAGCAAAGGGCTGCTTTTTGTCCTGCTTTTTTATATCTCCCTTTTGCAAAATCTATATTGCCGTAAACTTTCGCATTATTCATCCATTTAAAAATATTTGGGATGTCTATCCCTTCTTTGCAGGGCTTGCAGTAATTGCACCCGCTGCAAACGCTTTTGGGCATTTTTTTTGCAATTTCTTTGAATCCCTCTGTAATAACAGCCATATCATTGGTATCCGCAATATCTTCATAAAAATCCCCGGCAAAAACACCGTCTATTACTTCCTGTTCGGTCTTAAACCCGACGATAGCTGTCGTAATATTTATATTTCCTATTATGAACCGGAGAGCGCCCTCTGCATTTGTTCTGGCTTTTCCCCTTTTTAAAAAACTCATCTCTTTTGTTTCTTCTCCGAGAAAACCGCCGTTTAACGGGCCCATTGCAACTACACCCATTTTTAACTTTTGTGCAAGTGCGGCAACCCCGGTGCATTCCTGTTTCATGGCATTATAATAAATAGTGACACTCTCGAATAATCCTGATTCTATCATTATTTCCAAATCTCTTGGCTTTCCATGGGAAGTTATACCGACATGTCTTATGATCCCCTGTCTCATCAGATCTTTAACAGCTTCGTATTTATACCCGGGACTGATCATTTTTACAAAAACATCCATACTGTCGGTTCCCCACATCTGATAAAAATCCAGATAATCTGTTTGAAGCCGCTTTAATTGCTGTTCGACATTTCTCTTAAGCTCATCTCCGGTGATTGGGTCATTGTAGGCAGATTTTGTAGAAAGAATTATATCTTTCCGTCTTTTTCCGAGGGATTTTCCTATTTTAACTTCACTGTCGCCATAATGGTAAGCTGTTTCAAAGTAGTTTATTCCTAAGTCCAGGGCTTTATTTATT
Source organism: Candidatus Firestoneibacteriota bacterium (assembly GCA_043804965.1). Classification (GTDB taxonomy): domain Bacteria; phylum Oederibacteriota; class D2-FULL-39-29; order D2-FULL-39-29; family D2-FULL-39-29; genus D2-FULL-39-29. The sequence continues at coordinate 4,835 of JAZDIO010000233.1, forward strand.
ACTTTATATGCCTGCTCTTCGCTAATTTCAGGTAAACGCATCCCGCCAAATGATATGCAAGAAACTTTCATTCCTGATTTTGTTAACTGCCTGTATTCCATTATTTGTCAATATCCTCTTAAAATATTACACGCTTTCCCACATATAGCCAGATTATTACTTAATACACATGTGCATTCCCATCTTATAGAGAGATATCTAGCGTTTAAACCCTAAAAATTATACAGATGTGGAGTATAATTATTATAATATACCTATTAATACGCATTATTCCCAAATATTACACAACATATATTAATATTTTAATGACAAACCCATATTGTTACAAATTACTATTAATGTCGCATATTTCTAACACTGCAATAGTGGAGCATAAAGTACTCATTTTTTATTAAATTATGCGTTATTTACATCAAGAAGACAATATTAATTGAATAACTCTCTAAAAAATTATACGTCTTCCCATAATCATTGCTTATTACCAATACTTTGAATCATTTCATATATTCTATTCAAATCTTCCATTGTATAAAACTCTATTACTATCTTTCCTTTTTTCTTTCCTACAACCTTTACTTTGGTGCCAAGGGTATACTGCATCTGTTTTTCTGCTTCTGCAATATGAACATCTTTGTCTTGTGCTTTTTTGATATCCTTTATCTGTCCTTTCTTTATTGCGGCAGCCATATGCTCTATCTGTCTGACAGACATACCTCTTTTTATAGCAGTATCACAAAGCTTTTCCTGAATGTCGAACTCCTCTATTCCAAGTAAGACCCTGGCATGACCTACAGAAATTGTTCCACGTGAAACATACTCCTGAATTTTAAACGGTAGATTTAGCAAGCGAAGCATATTGGTAATAGTACTCCTTTCTTTTCCGACCTTTTTAGATACTTCCTCATGTGTCAATCCAAATTCATCTTGCAGCCGTTTATACGCGCCAGCTTCTTCAATAGGGTTAAGATCATCCCTCTGTATATTTTCTATTAAAGCCAGCTCCAGCATATCCTCATCTTTTACATCCCTGATTATAGCTGGAATTGTTTCTTTTTTAAGCTCTTTTGACGCCCTAAGACGTCTTTCGCCTGATATCAGTTCATATTCGTCGGTACCGATTTTTCTCACGGAAATAGGCTGAATAACACCTTTTTCCTGGATTGAAGCCATAAGATTGGACAATTCGACAGGATCGAATTCCTTTCTTGGCTGATACTTATTAGGTTTTATTTTATTAATATCTATGTCTATACCAAAGTGCTTATCATCCTTCATTTCAACCATTGGATTTATAGTGTTACTGCCCGGAATTAACGCTCCCAAGCCCTTGCCTAGACCTTTCGGCATTTTCTACCACCTCTCTAGCTAGATTTAAGTAGGCCTCCGCTCCGGTACTTCTAATATCATAAAGAATAACCGGCTTTCCATAAGACGGAGCCTCGCTTAGACGTACATTTCTTGGAATAAATGTCTTATAGACCTTCTCTTGAAAATGCTTGAATATCTCATCTCTTACCTGCTGTGCAAGGGTAGTACGGCCATCGTACATAGTAAGAACTACCCCCTCGATACAAAGCATCTGATTCAAGCTCTTTTTTACTAATTCTATTGTATTCAGGAGCTTACTAACTCCCTCCAAAGCATAATATTCACATTGTATTGGAATTAATATACTGTCTGCGGCAGTTAAAGTATTTAAAGTTAGTAAACCTAAAGATGGGGGACAATCGACAAATATATAGTCATATTGGCTTTTTATTGGGGCAATAGCATTTTTTAAACGATTTTCACGTGCCATTAATGGGACAAGCTCTATTTCCGCGCCAGTTAAATCAATATTTGAAGGTGCAATATTCATAAAATTAATTGTAGTTTTAAGAACAACCTCCTCCAGAGGCTTTCCATTGATAATACAATCATAAATACTAAACTCAACACTATATGGGTTAACTCCAAACCCGCTTGTAGCATTGCCCTGAGGGTCCATGTCAATAAGAAGAGTTTTTTTCTCCATAGCACCAATTGAAGCAGCAAGGTTAACAGCTGTAGTTGTCTTCCCTACGCCGCCTTTTTGATTTGCTATTGCGATAACTTTTCCCATTTCACCTTTTTTTCCAAAATATCCGCTCTAAGAAACTTAATTTTACAAGAATGCTCCGAATATGTCAAGATAATTATTTCAAATGTTTCACGTGAAACATATTATTTTCAAGTACTTTCTCTGCAAAAAGAATGGATAATTAGGAGTTAAGCGGTCTTTTCTGCGGTATTCCATTGCGGCGAGGATATTTCTCCGGAGTTTCTTTAATCTTGGAAACTATAACTAGATTTTTTTCTTCATTGAAAAAAGAATATTTTATATTTTCTATTTTCTCAATCTTTCCGCCGATATTTTTAATTACGCCTTCAGCTTGCGTTATCTCTGCGGTATCTCTCCCCTTTGAGGCTATAAACTCACCGCCAAGCTTTAAAAAAGGTATGCATAGTTCCGATATTGTACTCATGCTGGCAACAGCCCGGCAACAAACATAATCAAACTTTTCTCTATAGGTGCTATCTCTCCCTATCTCCTCTGCTCTTCCCCAAACTACGTTAACGTCTTTCATTTTCAGTAAATTGCTGATATGACTTAAAAATACGCATTTTTTTGAGGACGAATCAATCAAAGTGACATTTAAATCATCATAAAATATTTTTAATGCAAGACCCGGGAAGCCCGCTCCGGTTCCTATATCAACAAGCGCTGCTTTATTTTTAATAAAAGGAAGTATTGTTGCAGAATCCAAAAAAAGATTCATGAACATACGCTCATATCCTTTAAGAGCTGTCAGATCGGCTTTTGCATTCCACGCATTTATTTCTCTAATATAAATATCGATATCGGAAATTTTTTCATCGGATATTTCAAGCTTCATTTCTTCCAGATATTTTTTTAATTCTATATTTAACGGCATACGGATATTGTAACAAATATTATTAAAGATATCATTAAGAATAAATTCGAAGCTGTAATATCTGAGGGATTGCTCTAAACTCAAAATTTGAATAAAATCCATATTTTGGATTTCTAATTTTAAATTCACGAAAGGGGTCTTCATTGATTTTTCATACGCTTAAAATCAGTTGGCTTTGTTTCTGCTTTCTTTTTTTATATGTATGAGAACCGCGGTAATATCCGACGGGGAGATCCCGGAAATTTTCTGCGCCTGGCCTAAGTATTCCGGTTTTATTTTCGTAAGTTTTTCTACAGCTTCAGCCGCAAGACCGTAAACTTTCTTGTAGTTTATATTATCCGGTATTTTAATTTTTTCTTCTGTTTCCGCCCGGGCTATATGATTTTTTTGCCTCTTTATATAACCCTCGTATTTAATATGTATTTCCGCTTGCTCTACCGCTTCACGATAATTTCTTTCTTTTTTTCTTTCCCGGTCCTTTAAAATGTTTTCAAAATCATCATATCTTATCTCCGGCCTTTTTAGTACTTCCGCTAATGATATTTTTTCTTTTGCCCCGGAAGATTTATTTTCTTTAAAGAATTTTTTTCCTGCTTCATCCGGAAAAATAAATGTTTTTTTAAGTTCTAATAGTTTTTCTGCAATCAGCTCTTTTTTCATTGTATATTTCTTAAATCGTTCTTCACTTATAAGTCCGAGTCCTTTTGCTTTTTCAAGCAGCCTGAGGTCGGCATTATCCTGACGGAGCACCAATCTATATTCCGCGCGGGAGGTAAACATCCGATACGGCTCAGCAGTCCCTTTTGTAACAAGATCGTCTATCAACACTCCTATATACGCCTCGGATCTTCCCAAAACAAACTCTTCCTTCCCTTTAATTTTCAACGCCGCGTTTATCCCTGCCAGGAGCCCCTGGGCGGCCGCTTCTTCATAGCCCGAGGTGCCGTTTATCTGTCCTGCAAAATATAAACCCGTGATTTTTTTTGTTTCAAGAGTATGCTTAAGCTGATATGGGGGGCAGTAATCATACTCAATCGCATATGCGGGACGCATAATTTCCACGTTTTTCATCGCAGGTATAGTGCGGAGAAATTGCAGCTGTACATCTTCGGGCAGGCTTGAAGAAAGTCCGTTTAAATACATTTCAAGCGTGCCCAGCCCCTCCGGTTCAATATATATCTGATGCCTGGATTTCTCCGGAAAGCGCATTACTTTATCTTCTATTGAAGGGCAGTACCTGGGGCCGACACCCTTTATCCTTCCCGCAAATAAAGGCGATCTGTGTATGTTTTTTTTGATAATTTCATTTGTTTCTTCATTAGTGTGCACAAGGAAACAGGGAACTTGAGGAAGAGTAACTTCCGCTGTTTCCGATGAAAAAGTTACCGGATTTTCATCTCCCGGCTGAAGTTTTGTTTTCGTGAAATTTATCGTGTTTTTATTTACACGCGGATTTGTACCTGTCTTTAGCCTGCCAATCTCAAAACCAAGTTCCTTAAGGCAATTCGACAGTTTTTCTGCTGATAATTCCCCGTTTCTTCCTCCGGGGTAGGAAGATTCTCCAATATGTATAAGCCCGTTAAGAAATGTCCCGGGGGTTATTATGACTGCTTTTGCAAAATATGCCATCCCCATATGGGTCACAACCCCGTACGCTGAATTTTTTTTCACAAGAATCTTTTCTATTATCCCTTGTTTCACATCCAGGAGGTTCTGATTTTCAAGAACAAGTTTCATTTCATTCTGATATAGTTTTTTGTCGCATTGCGCGCGCAAAGAATGTACAGCCGGCCCTTTTTTTGTATTTAACATTTTAAATTGTATTGCAGATTTATCAGCAGCCCTGCCCATTTCCCCGCCCAAAGTATCTATTTCCTTTACAAGGTGTCCCTTCGCCATCCCGCCAATAGCAGGATTACATGACATTTGAGCTATGTTATCAAGATTTATGGTGAATATAGCTGTTTTTAAGCCCATTCGCGCCACTGCCAATGCAGCCTCCACACCGGCATGGCCCGCGCCAACCACTATTACATCATATTTTTTATCATATTTAAGCTTATATTCAGCCTTCATGCGATAATCCTCTGCTTATACTGCTATTTTTAAACTTTTGCTGGGCATCATTTTCTTCCAATTCACATTTAATGACAAATGACGAATTACAAATGACAATATAAGGCGTTATATGATAATCTTCATAAAATTGTACTTTGTCATTTGTACTTTGTACTTTTACGTATGCCCATTCTATTGGTTTTCCCAAACAACTTAGGATCTGACAGCCCTCGATTCTCGAGTTCTGCGTTGTCCACAACTTATCCACAACTACTTATAACCCTTTTCCACTTGTTGATAACTATGTTTATATCTTTGATATGTTCTGTTTTCTTATTATTTTTAAATACCTTTTCTGTTTTTTCTATAGTTAGTATTTACTATCTTCTGCAACTCATTAACCATCAGAACTATATCAATATCTACATTTTATCCACTTTTTTCTATAAATAAATACTTTAGCTAAAAAACTTGTTTTAATTAAGAATCCGTAAATAATTTTACGCAAGGCTAGTTTTACCAGAATTTTGTGGATTTGTAAAGTGGTTTTTACACAAAGAAAACAACTCTACTTCTAGTGGGTTAATGCGTAAATAACAATATTTGCCGCCATTTTCAGCATCTCGTTATGTTTTTCTTCTCCAAACCAGTATGGATTGATATGCCAACCGCAATGAATGTCTCCAGAGTTGCCAAATATCTTCATTCTGCCATTTTCATCAAAATAAGCCCACCCGCCATTTTGAACGCCCTGCCCATGCGGCAATCCTTCCGGAAATCTGTAAAAACAATTGTAAATTTCATGGTTGTTATCCAGTCTAACCATCTTACCGTTGGGATAAACACGCGTCTCAATCTCGGTTTTAAAAGACTGAAAGAAATTATCACCCATTTTAGCATTGTATTGACCCTTTCCGCTCTGCTCAACACAATCATCCTGAAAGATAAATCCACCGCGATCCAGGTATTCCCTTATATTCTTTATCTCCTGATCGGAAAATTCGACATAATGCTGAGCTTGAACGAATATGAAAGGATATTTCACCATTTGATTAATATTATTAAGATAAACAACATCTACTTGTTTCA
>JAZDIO010000234.1:0-2228 GCA_043804965.1 Candidatus Firestoneibacteriota bacterium
GACCAGAAGGAATGCCATCGGTATCCTCATGGCGATTGAGATTATGTTTAACTCGGCAAATATAAATCTTGTTGCCTTTAATAAGTTCCTTCATCTGGAAGCTTCTATCGGAATAATATTCCCGATATTTATTATTACTCTTGCCGCGGCGGAGACTGCGGTGGGTCTGGCCCTTATTCTTTCCATATATAGAAAACTTAAGACGGTATATGTCGAGAAGATGGATCTTCTGAAATGGTAGACAAAATGATGCTTTTTTTACTGATACTTATTCCGCTCCTTCCGTTTCTGGCTTTTGTGATAAATATTTTCTTTGGTAAAAAAGTTAAAACGAAGGCCGCTTACATTTCTATTACGGCAATATCAGTTTCTTTCCTTATCTCCTTGTATCTTTTCTTGGGAATGGCGGTTGGCGGAGAAAAGATGACGGAGTTCAGGTTTAACTGGCTTAATTTCGGCTGCTTGGGTATTCAGCTTGGAATTATGCTTGACGGTTTGACTGCGGTAATGCTTGTGGTGGTAACTACGGTGAGTCTGCTTGTTAAAATTTATTCTATCGGCTATATGCGCGGGGATCCGGGATACTCAAGGTATTACGCGTATCTTTCAATGTTCACGGTTGCTATGCTGGGCCTGGTTCTTGCAAATAACTTCTTGCTCTTGTTTATAAGCTGGGAACTCGTGGGTCTCTTCTCTTATCTTTTAATCGGGTTCTGGCATGAAAAGAAGAGCGCTTCCGATGCCGGAAAAAAAGCTTTTATTACCACAAAAGTCGGCGACCTGGGTTTCTTTGCGGGCCTTATGCTTTTATTTACTGTAGGCAGTACCTTCAATTTTAAAGAGCTGGCAGAACTCGTTAATTCAGGCGCAATTTCTACAAATACTCTTAATTGGATAGGTGTTTTAATATTTTGCGGGGCTGTTGGCAAATCCGCGCAATTTCCTTTACATGTCTGGCTTCCTGATGCGATGGAAGGCCCGACGCCGGTATCTGCTTTAATCCATGCTGCTACCATGGTTGCCGCCGGTGTTTATCTCGTTGCCCGGACTTTCTTTATATACACTCACGCGCCTGTAGCCATGGAAATAGTCGCTTATACAGGCACTTTTACCGCTATTTTTGCCGCCTCTATGGCGCTGGTGGCTAATGATATTAAAAGAGTACTGGCTTTCTCCACTGTAAGCCAGCTGGGTTACATGATAATGGCGCTCGGCGTCGGCGGCTATACCGCCGGTATGTTTCATCTTACAACCCATGCTTTTTTTAAAGCGCTTTTGTTCCTGGGCGCCGGCTCGGTTATTCACGGAGCCGGGACGCAGGATATCAGGGAGATGGGCGGACTTGGGAAGAAAATGAAGATTACCATGTTTACTTTCCTGATTGCCTGTCTTGCTATCGCCGGAATTCCTCCGTTCTCGGGTTTTTATTCAAAAGAAGAGATCCTTTCTGCCGCCTTCAACAGCGGGCATATGGTTATCTACTGGACAGGTACGATTACCGCGTTTATAACGGCATTTTATATGTTCAGGTTATTCTTTATGGCTTTTACGGGAAAGATGCGTACCGAACTTCATCCGCATGAGTCGCCAAAGACCATGACCATCCCTTTAATGATATTTGCCTTGCTTTCCCTGGTTTCCGGATATCTTTTTGTTTCCGGCCATTCCTTTGAAAAGCTGGTTTATTTTGGCCTGGAGGGGGAAGGCGCAGCTGCGCGCGGCTCTCATTTTGTTTTGTATATGTCTTTAACCGTTGCCGTGCTGGGTATTGTTCTTGCGTTTTTAATGTATTACGTTAAAAAAATATCCCCGGAATATATCGCGGAGAAGTTAGCGCCGGTTCATAAACTCCTTATTAATAAATACTATATTGACGAAATTTATGAGGCTGTATTTATAAAACCCGCGAAAGGCCTTGGCAGCTTCCTGTTTAAATTCGACCAGAAAGTTGTGGATGGCGCGGTTAACGGCTCGGGTTTTATGACAGTATTGATGAGCAAACTTCAGAATCTCTTTGATAAGGTGATTGTAGACGGCGCGGTGAACGGTACCGGCTGGATTGCCAATAAAGGCGGAGAGATTCTTAAACAACTTCAGACAGGATTTGTACAAAACTATATTCTTGTGGCTGTATCCGGGCTTTTTGTGGCTATAATGCTTCGGATAATATTTAAATAGTGATTTAAAATATTTGGAGGTAGTATAGTATGCCGATTTTAACTTTAATT
>JAZDIO010000235.1:0-6686 GCA_043804965.1 Candidatus Firestoneibacteriota bacterium
CACCTCGGGATTACTTTATGCTAAATATTATAGCAAAAGAAAGAAGCTTAATGTTAAAATTGATGCTGACAATGGTAATATTTTGGGTAATATTTATCTTTTAAGTGAAGTGTCCGTCTTTGATAAAACAGGAAAAAAAATGGCATACATTTGGCCTGTAGGTCAAATTGGTAAATCACAAAAAGCAGGTATGTTCTTATTTGAAAATATCGAAGACGATAAATACTTGGAAATTAAAGATAAAGAAATATTTAAAAATAAAAGAGGTTTGAATCCGCCCTGGGAGAATCTAAAAACGCCGCTTGTTGCCATGCTTAATAAAAAATTAAAAATATTTGATCGCTTAAGTGGCAAAATAACTAGAGAAGTAGATCTTTCTATCGCAGCACCTGGACTTTGTGGAGCAAATGGGAATTATGAATATTTTTCAGACTCATCAATTACTGGAGACGGAAAGAAGATACTAATTCCGTATTATTGCGAAGGAATGAATAAAGGATTGTGCATAATCGTTGATTTAGTAGAAGGCAAAGTAATAACCACAATAGAAATAGGAAAATATCCTACAAATGTTGTGATTAATAAATAATTTTGTTATGAACATTACCGGAGGGGATAATCAGAAAGTGCCGAAAGGAAGCACGGAAGCAGAAAAGCTGAAAGTGCCTACGAATGTCGTAGTTAACATGTAGATTTAGAGCTAAATATGGTCCGATTAAAGAGGGACAGTCACCATTTAGGTTGCAATTCATCGTATTGGGTCTTTGCCCTTATTGTAGAAGCCTTCTTTCTAAATTTCAACTAACTTTTAGCACACTGTCATGACAAAGGCAGAGTTTTCAATCGTTTCATGTTGCTTTAATATAGCCCGAGTGATTACAATACTCGGAGTACCGGGATTAATAGCCAAACTAAGAGCAATTTAAGGCAAAAGACCCCGTTTCGGATAAAAATAATCCGGGTAAGATGGTAAAGCTTCGTTAAAAAGCTGTTTCTTGTTTCCAGTTGTCAAAGAACAGTGGTTCTAAATATAATTGCGGCACAGTCTGAATTTGTAGTTTACTTTATAGGATAAGAGGCTATGAAAATCGTAAAATATGGAGATCCTGTACTTCGAAAGAAGGCGGAAAGGATTGTAAAAATAGATGAGCGCGTTTCAAAGCTGGCTGAAGCTATGGTCTCAGTCCTGCATGCGGTAAAAGGAATAGGCCTTGCCGCGAATCAGGTCGGAATACCGGAAAAACTCTGTGTTATTGACACAGGCAGGGGGGAAAGAAAAGGTGAAGTTCTCTATCTCGTGAACCCTGAAATTGGCGTTTCGGAAGGAAATGCGAAATTTGAAGAAGGATGTCTTTCCTTTCCTGAGATATATGCCGAAATAGAACGCCCTTCAAAAGTTACCGTATACTACAAGGATCTTAAAGGTAAGGATAAAGAATTAACAGCCGAAGGAATACTGGCGAGGGTATTACAGCATGAGATAGATCATTTAAACGGTGTGCTTTTTGTGGATCATATGAGCAAGATTAAATACCTGCTCTTAAGCAAAAGGCTTAAAGCACTTGAAAAAGAAACCAGGGGAAAATGAAGATACTCTTTTATGGTACGGCGGATATATCGGCAAGAGTATTAAAGAATCTTTTTGATACAAAAAAACATGAGATTGAGGTAGTAACCTCCTGTGATAAGCCCAGGGATCGGGGGATGAAAGTAAAGGCTTGTGAAGTGAAGAAACTTGCGGAAATTCTCGGGTTGAATATTTATCAGACAGAGAGTGTAAAAGCGGAAGTATTTTATGAAGCATTAAAAGAGAAAGAATATGATCTTGGTGTTGTTGTTGCTTTCAGTCAGTTGTTGAGCCGGAAGATTATAGATTTGCCGAAAGAGGGAACGATTAACCTTCATTTTTCGATGCTTCCAAAGTATCGGGGAGCCGCTCCCTGTAATTGGGTTTTAATAAATGGAGAAAAAATAACCGGCGTTACGATAATGTATGTTAAGAAAGAACTCGATGAAGGGGATATTATTCTGCAAAAGGAAGTTAAAATAGAAACCTCGGATGATGCCGGAAGCCTTCTCGAAAAACTTATTAAAGAGGGAGGAGAACTTCTGGTAAGAGCGATAGATGATATCGGAGCAAAAAAAACAGAAAGAAAAGAACAAAAGAAAGAGGAAGCGACTTATTTTGGAAAATTGCCGGACGATATTGGAAATATTGACTGGGAAAAAAGTGCTGTAGCAATACATAATTTGGTGAGGGGTCTTGCTCCTCTGTTAAGCGCTTACTCCAAACTGAACGGGAGATTAATCAAAATTCTCAAAACTGAGCAGGTTAATGTTAATGAAAAAGGCAGACCGGGAGAAATTGTTAAAGCTGAAAAAGGGAAAGGATTGGTAGTCGCAACGGGAAACGGGGCTCTCCTGGTAAAGAGTGTGAAACCTGAAGGAAAAAAAGAAATGAATTTTGAAGATTACGCGCGGGGAAACAAGATAAATATAGGCGCGCGATTTGAAAGGGGGAGGGGTAAATGAATGCGATAAAAACAGCGGTGTTATTGGCTGCTCTTATGGGATTGTTTATATTCTTTGGCGGTTTGTTTGGCGGTAAAACAGGAGTTATAATTGCGTTTATAATCGGAATGCTTCTAAATTTTGTTATGTACTGGTTCTCGGATAAAATAGTGCTTTCAATGTACGGAGCAAAGCCTGTGGAAGCAAAAGATGCGCCTGAACTGCACGGGATGGTCCAGAATCTTGCTTCGAGAATGGAGCTTCCGATGCCCAAGGTTTATATTATTGCAATGGCTGCGCCAAATGCGTTTGCCACAGGACGGGATCCTGCTCATTCGGCAGTCGCCGTTAGCCCTTCTATAATGAGTTTACTTTCCAAGCATGAGCTTGAAGCTGTGCTTGCTCATGAGCTTTCACATATTAGACACCGTGATACCTTGATTGCAACTATGGCTGCGGGAATTGCCTCAGCAATATCAATGCTTGCCAATCTGGCTTATTTTGCCGCTATATTTGGAGGCAGAGGCGGAGACGATGATGATGGAAATCCCCTTGTTTTACTGGTGCTTGCAATCCTCACTCCGATAGTGGCAATGTTTATTCAGATGGCAATAAGCAGATCCCGGGAATATGAAGCAGACAGCGGCGCCGCGGTTGTGACACACAGGCCGAACAGCATGAAAACCGCGCTTGAGAAGATTCATGGCTATGCGAAGAAAGCGCCGATAGTAGGCGGTTCTCCTTCAACTGCAAGTTTGTTTATCGCGAATCCGTACAAAGAAAGTTGGATGATTAATATGCTGAGTACCCACCCCAGCTTAGCGAGACGGCTTAAGAATCTTGAAAAGACAGCCGAAAAACTCGGGTTACCATATTAAAAATAATTACTAATGACTGATTATTGGTAGCTGATTAAGGTGAGCGGAAAAACTTTAATCAGTAATTAGCTATCAGCAATCAGTTAATTTTTTGGGAGGCATCATGGAAAGCTACAGTAATAAAGTTATGGAACATTTTAAAAATCCGAGGAATGTCGGGGATATGGAAAATCCGGATGGTATAGGGCATGTGGGTAATCCGGTCTGCGGCGACATTATGGAGCTTTACATTAGGGTGAAAAACAATGTGATAACCGATGCAAAATTTAAAACATTCGGCTGCGGTGCCGCAATTGCGACAAGCAGTATAGTTACCGAACTTGTAAAAGGCAAGACCATTGAGGAGGCGCTTAAAGTTACCAATCAAGCGGTGGTAGATGCTTTAGGCGGGCTTCCAAAGATAAAACTTCACTGTTCGGTGCTTGCAGAACAGGCGCTGCAAAGAGCAGTTGATGACTATTTAAAGAAGACGACGGGTAAAGGACTGGGACTTCCAGCAGAAAACCCTGATCATCATGCTTGTGAAAATGAGCTGCCGGAAGAACTGAAATAGAGGCTTGGAAGGGTTATTGAATTAAAGGGGAAGAGTGCTACAAAGAATCAGGATTGACTGATTATAGAAATTAAGCCAGAGATAATGCGGTATATTAAAATAAATTAACCTAAGGATAATAATGACCTTTGTTCCAAAACGTGTTGTAGTTGCTATGAGCGGGGGGGTTGACAGTTCTGTTGCGGCTGTTCTTTTAAAGAAAAAAGGGTTCGAGGTAATAGGCGTTACTTTGAAGCTTGTTCCTGATGATGAAGCTTGCGGGGCTTGTTGTTCTGCTTCTGCGGTGCTTGATGCCAAAAAGGTCGCGTTTAAGCTTAATATTCCGCATTATACGATCAATTTTAAGAAAGAATTTTTTAAATACATTATTAAAAATTTTGCCGAAGAATATGTTAAGGGAAGAACGCCTAACCCTTGCGTAAGATGCAACTATTTTATTAAATTTGGTTTTCTTCTCAAAAAAGCAATTGCTTTGAAGGCGGATTATCTTGCGACCGGTCATTATGCTTCTGTTTCTTATAATGCAAAAACTAAAAGGTATGTTCTGAAAAAGGGTTTGGATTCAAAAAAAAATCAGGCCTATGCTTTGTACTCTTTGACGCAGGAACAGTTAAAGCACGCGCTTTTTCCGGTTGGTAAACTAAAGAAAGAACAAGTTAGAAAACTGGCAAGGAAATATGGCCTTCTTGTTGCTGAAAAGAAGGATAGCCAGGAAATTTGTTTTGTCCCTGATAAAAACTACTCCGGATTTCTAAATGAAAAATTTAAAATAAAAGTGAAAAGCGGGGATATCGTAGATATAAAAGGAAAGAAGCTTGGAAAACATGACGGGGTTATTAACTTTACTATCGGCCAGCGAAGAGGAATTAAAATTCCGGCTAAAAAAGCTTTATATGTGAACAAAATTGACGCAGGAAAAAACAGGGTTGTAGTAGGAACTAAAGATGATGTTTTCGGTAAAGTTCTGTACGCTAAAGATGTGAACCTGATCGGGATCTCAAAGCTGACGAAACCTCTGAAAATGAAGGTTAAAACAAGATACAGCAGCCCTCTGTCGGATGCGATTATTAGACCCTCTAAAAACGGTGTCGAAGTGAATTTTGTAAAACCCGAATGGGCGATTTCTCCCGGACAGGCCGTGGTATTCTACAAAGGAAACGAAGTGTTGGGGGGAGGAACTATAGAAAGTACAAAGTACAAATTACAAAGTACAATTTAATGAAGATTATTTATACTACATTATATTGTCATTTGTCATTCGTAATTTGTAATTTTATTAGGAGCCCCAATGTCCGATAACAGTAAACTCATAGCAGATATAAAGAAACTCAAAAAGGAACGCAACGCTATTATTCTTGTTCATAACTATCAGCTTCCGGAAGTTCAGGAAATTGCTGACTTTACAGGGGATTCTCTTGGCTTGAGCCGTCAGGCGGCAAAGACGGATGCGAAGGTTATCGTATTTTGCGGGGTTTACTTCATGGCGGAGACAGCGAGCATTCTTTCTCCCGACAAAACAGTACTGCTTCCTGAAATAAATTCCGGTTGCCCTATGGCCGATATGATAACGGCAAAAGACCTTCGGAATTTAAAGAAAAAGTATCCGGGGCATATCGTTGTGGCTTATGTTAACTCTTCAGCAGAGGTTAAAGCGGAGACGGATTACTGCTGTACGTCAGGGAACGCTCTCAAAGTCGTTGAGAAATTAAAAGATAAAAAAATAATATTTGTTCCTGACCGTTATCTGGGTGCGTGGATCTCGATGAAATTAAATAAAGAGATGATCCTCTGGCACGGCTACTGCCCGACGCATGCGAAGATACTGCCGAAGCATATAGAAATTGCAAAGAAAGAACACCCTGCTGCTTTGGTTCTGGTACATCCTGAATGCCGTAATGATGTCTGGCCTCTTGCCGATGAAGTTTGCTCGACCGAGGGCTTTTTAAGATATGCGAAAACGAGCGCGAAAAAAGAGTTCATAGTCGCAACGGAAGCGGGTATGCTTTACCGCTTGAAGAAAGAAAATCCGGGAAAAGAATTTTATCCTGCCAATGCCGATGCAATCTGTCCTAACATGAAAAAAAATACCCTTGAAAAGGTTCTCTGGGCCCTGCAGGATATGAAAAATGTGGTGAAAGTTCCGCCCGAGATAACAGTGAGAGCAAAGAAAGCCATAGAGAGAATGGTGGAAATAGCATAAGTACAAATTCGAAATCCTAAATTCGAAACTCGAAAGAAAAGCTCGATAGGATGGATTTAAGGCAAATTCGAAATTCGAAGCTCGAAATTCGAAAAAATCAAAAATAAAAAGGCAAACTCGAAAAAATAAGAGACAAAAGACATAAGAAATAAAATATAGTATATCCTCTTTGATCAACCATTAGTTCTATATATTACAGCGCTTTAACTTCGAATTTCGAATTTCTAGCTTCGAATTTGTTTTTTTTATATTTTTCAATGATTTTGCTTCGAATTTTGACCTTAGGATTTGCTTTTCCATTGACTTTAAATATCAAATCTTGTATATTCTTGTATCACTTTTAAATGTTTTTTAAAAAAGGGGGATTCCGGAGCTAATCCGGGAAAAAACTGACTATGATAAGAAAAAGCAGTACTTTTAAAGGAAAAAATGCGGTTGAGCTTGCCGAAAAAATGGGATTAAACAGGAAAGACCTAGAAATTTGCGGTAGATATAGCGCAAAGCTTAGTTCTGAGGCAGTGCAGCGCCTTAGACATGGAGGAAA
>JAZDIO010000236.1:0-7631 GCA_043804965.1 Candidatus Firestoneibacteriota bacterium
ATCATCATCTTTCATTGCGCTTTTAAATTCTTTAATCGACTTGCCCAGGGACCTTCCCACCTCCGGAAGTTTTCCAGCTCCAAAGATGAGCAGCGCAATAACGAGTATTAATATTAACTCCGGTAAACCTATATTCATAAAAACCTCCCAAAAAA
The DNA here is from genome assembly GCA_043804965.1 of Candidatus Firestoneibacteriota bacterium. Classification (GTDB taxonomy): domain Bacteria; phylum Oederibacteriota; class D2-FULL-39-29; order D2-FULL-39-29; family D2-FULL-39-29; genus D2-FULL-39-29. The sequence continues at coordinate 156 of JAZDIO010000236.1, forward strand.
ATAAGTATAAATTACGAATGACAAATTACAAGATATGGTGTTATATTATAAACCTCATCATATTGTCCTTTGTAAATTGTCATTTGTCCTTGCTTTCTTACTTGCTTCTACAAGGTTTTTACAAACACCCCTATTCTTCTTACCGCTTCTTTGATTTTCTCATCTGAGTTGGCAAAACAAAACCGGACAAAACCCTCTCCGCTTTCGCCGAAGGACGAGCCGTTTACCGCAGAAACCCCGGCCTCTTTAATCATTCTCAAGACAAAATCTTCCGATCTCATGTTTAGTTTGGATATATTCGCAAACGCATAAAAAGCGCCTTCCGGCTGCAGGCAGGAGATCTTACCGGTAGCATTCAACCCGTCCGTGATAATTTTTGCTCTTCCCCTGAACGCCTCTACCATTTTTGCCACACAATCCTGAGATCCGGTCAGTGCTGCCACTGCAGCTTTTTGCGCCACTGAATTCGCATGCGTAATCGTATAAAGTGATACTTTCCTAAGCCCTGCGGAAATTTCCTTAGGCGCAACCGCAAAACCTATTCTCCAACCGGTCATTGCATAGGTCTTAGATAATGTAAATTGCGAAACGGTCAAATCTCTCATTCCGGGAAGTGCTCCGATAGAGAGGTGTTTTCTTTTTCCGAGAATGAGTTTTTCATAGGATTCATCCGAAAGAACAAAGATACCTTTTTCAGCGGCAATTTTCGCTATTGCTTTCAAATTTTCTTCGGTCATTACACCGCCTGTAGGATTATTAGGACTGTTTATAACTATGGCCTTTGTTTTAGAAGTGATTTTTGCTTTTACTTCATCCGGCATCATATTAAAACCGTCTTTTTCTTTAAGGGTAACAAGCACCGGCCGGGCCTCCAAAATACTAAGCACCCCCAGATACACCGGCCATACGGGATCGGAAACAATTACTTCATCTCCCGGATTAACAATAGTCTGAAGCGCGGAAAATATCGCACCGATACCGCCCTGGGTCACGGTAATCTCTGTTTCAGGATCATAATCCAGACCGTTTTCAGCTTTAAACTTGGCAGCAGCCGCTTTTCTAAGCTCCATAATTCCGGGACCGGGAGTATAATGGGAAAATCCGTCTTTTATTGCTTTAATCGCTGCTTCTTTAATGTGTTCGGGAACATCAAAATCCGGCTCTCCCAAATCCATCCTTACGACATCTTTCATTTGCATTACCATATCTGATATTTTTCTAATGCCTGACATAGGCGCGTTTATCACATTCATGTTCAGTTTTGCTTTAATATCCATCTTTTCCCCCATAAATATTATTAATTATTCTAATAATTTCGCTCTATTGCAAACTCCGCCATTTTAAGCAAGGCTTCTTTAAATTCGTTTTCAGGCAGATTTTTCAAAGAGGCTGCCGCTTTTTTCACATACACTTTAGCTCTCCGATACGATTTATCCAGGGAGGAGTATTTATCCAGCAGCCCCATAATATAGATTATATCCGCTTTTTCTTTTTTACCTTTTCTGATTTCTGCAACTATTCTTCTAATCTTCAACCTTTCCGCTTCATTTGCGCTCTTTAAAAGATATATTACAGGCAACGTGATTTTACCTTCAAGTAAATCCGAAGCTGTCGGTTTTCCAAGCACATCTTCTGTGGCGGTATAATCTAAAATATCATCCATTATCTGAAACGCAACCCCCAAGTTGCTTCCATAGGTTCTCATAGCCTTAACTTGTTTTTTGTTTGCACCTGCCAGAACTGCCCCGGTTTCACAGGCCGCCATAAAAAGCACCGCTGTTTTTCCGGTTATGACCTTATAGTATTCTTTCTCGGTAATAGAGGTTTTAAAAAGCCCTGTTACTTCTTCTATCTCGCCCTCAACCAATTTTTTAGCCGCTTCACCGTATATTTTCAGGGATCTTTCTATAATTTTTGAGTTTTTCAGACTGTAAAGTAAAGATACGGAAAACGCGGTCAAAAGATCCCCTGCCAGGATTGCTTTTTTATTGCCGTAAAGAGAATTAATAGTTTCTTTTCCCCTCCGTAAAGGCGCATTTTCTATAACATCATCATGGAGAAGAGAAGCATTATGAAGCATTTCTATGATTGCGGCAAAATTAAGAGCCTGTTTTAAATAACTTTGTTTTCCTTTAGAACTAACGACCCTGTAGGCCATCATGAGAAGCGAAGGACGAAGTTTTTTCCCTCCACTGAATAACTGTTGTTTTATTCCCGGAATAAATTTTTCCACACGTGTTGCAATAAAAAGCAGTTTTTCGTTTATCAAATCAATATCCTGCTTAATAATTCTCGAATTCATATTATAATACCTTTCTCTTTCTTCAACCTACGGCGTCGCTCATAGAGAACATCGGCATAAACATGGCAATAACAATGCCTCCGATTACAACCCCGAGAAACGCCATTATGAGAGGCTCCAGCATGGAAGTTAAGCTCCCTACCGCAGTATCAACTTCGTCATCGTAGAAATCCGCGCATCTTATCAGCATGTCATCAATAGTACCCGTTTCTTCACCGACAGAAACCATCTGAATAATCATGGGAGGAAAGATCCCGGCTTCTTTTAAAGGCCCTGTTATATTTTCACCTTCACGTATGGCCGCTCGGGCTTTAAAGATCGCCTCTTCCACCACCAGGTTACCGGAAGTCTTTGCGGTTATTTCCAGGGCTTCAAGTATCGCGACCCCGGATTTAATAAGGGTTCCGAGCGTACGCGCAAATTTCGCAACTGCTACTTTTTTCACCAGCACGCCAAACATTGGAGCTTTTAGTTGAATGCCATGCCACATCAGCATGCCGGCTCTTGTCTTTAAATATCTTTTTAAAGCATAAATCCCGCCGGCAACAACAACAGCCTCAATAAATACCTGCGGGGGTTTAAAGAAAGCCTGAAGAAATTCCGAGATTGCAATAACCGCCAAAGTCGGAGGCGGTAATTCCTTACCAAAGCTGTCGAAGGTGGATTTAAAAGTCGGAATAACAGCAACCATAAGAAAGACCGTAACGCCTATGGCAACAGAAAGAACCATTATAGGGTAGGTCATTGCTGATTTTACTTTTCTCTTTAAAGTATCAGCTTTTTCAAGATAGGTAGAAAGACGCTGGAGTATTCCTTCCAAAATACCGCCGGTTTCTCCTGCTTTTACCATGTTAACAAAAAGGTTGGAGAAAATATCCGGGTGCTTTGCCAGAGAATCTGAAAGTGTCTGCCCCTGTCCGATATCATCCCTGATTTTTCCTATACACTCTTTTAATTTACGGCTCTCAACCTGGTCATAAATAATGTTCAAGGACTGTAAAACAGGAACCCCGGCGGCGATCATGGTAGCAAACTGCCTCGCAAAAACACTCAAGTCTTTTACTGTTACTTTGCCGCCCCTTCCCGCAAGTTTTTTTTTCTTTTCCGGAACGGCTGAAAGTAAAGTAAGCTTTTGAGCTCTTAGTTTTGCCGCAAGCACCTTCTCGTTATCAGCTTCCATCGCGCCGCTTACCTGGGCGCCAGTCGCACTTTTCGCTTTATAGTTAAATACTCCCATCGCTTCTCCTATACACCCTTAACCATTCTCTGCAGGTCTTTTATATCGCTGGAAGCAAGCATTATTTCATTATAGGTTACCAGCTGCTTCTGATAAAGGTTAAATAACGCCTGATTTAAAGTCTGCATGCCGGATTCGCCGGAAGTCTGCATGGTGGAATAAACCTGATGTACTTTATCCTCGCGGATTAAGTTACGAATCGCCGAGTTAGGCATCATAACTTCTATAGCTGCCACACGCCCGCCTGAATACGCTTTTGGAAGCAGGGTCTGGGAAAGCACGGCCTGGAGCACAAAAGAAATCTGAGTCCTTACCTGTTGCTGCTGATGCGGAGGAAATACGTCAATAACACGGTTAATCGACTGAACGGCATCCGTGGTATGGAGCGTGCCAAAAACCAGATGGCCGGTTTCGCTTATAGTCAGGGCTGCTTGAATAGTTTCCAGATCCCTCATTTCGCCTATGACTATTACATCCGGATCCTGTCTCAGGATATGCCTTAGCGCTGAAGTAAAACCCGGGGTATCAACGCCTATTTCTCTTTGATTGACAATACAATTTTTATGATGATATACATATTCAATCGGATCTTCAATCGTGATGATGTGCCCTTTTCTGTCCCCGTTAATAAAATCAATAATAGAAGCAATGGTGGTTGATTTTCCGGAACCGGTAGGACCGGTAACCAGCACCAGCCCTTTAGGAAGCTTTACCACGGTACTTGTTACGACTTCCGGCAAACCCAGTTCTTCAAAAGACGGTATCTTGGAAGGAATATTACGAAGCACTGTCGCAACAGCGCCTCTTTGCCTGAAAACATTCATTCTGACCCTGCCCAGCCCTTTTACGCCAAACGCCAGGTCAAGCTCATTTTCTCTTTCAAATTTCTCTTTCTGATCATCCGTAAGCACTCCATAGATAAGCTCCTGGCAGGTCTCCGGGGTAAGTTTATCCAGCTCGGCAGGTATAATATCGCCGTCTATCCTTAGAACCGGCGGAGAACCCGCGGTAATATGCAAATCCGACGCATTTTTTTCAAATAATAACTTCAGTAATTCATTTATCGTTGCTGAACCCATTGCGCCCCCTTAATCCACTGACGTCGTCCTTAACAGTTCTTCTATACTTGTCACACCTGCTCTTACTTTTCTGATTCCAGCTTCTCTTAAAGTAATCATACCTGTTTCTATGGCAACTTTTTTTATATCCGTACCCGAAGCATGTTTTAAAACAAGTTTTCTTACTTCATCATTCATAACAAGAACTTCATAAATAGCCGCCCGGCCTTTATACCCGGTATTCGCACAATTAGTACAGCCTAAACCTCTATAAAAAACAACCTTCTCGCCTTCCGCAGGCTTAATATTTAAGTCTTCTAAAACCTCAGGTGAAACTTCATAAGCTTCCTTACATTTTAAGCATATTTTTCTGACCAGACGCTGGGCAATAACCATGATTACAGAAGATGTGATAAGGAACGGCTCAACACCCATATTATTAAGACGCGTCATGGCTTGAGGAGCATCATTAGTATGTAACGTTGAAAGGACAAGGTGCCCGGTGAGCGCAGCATTAATAGCAATAAGAGCAGTCTCAGAGTCTCTGATTTCACCGACCAGAATAATATCCGGGTCTTGACGAAGGAAAGACCTAAGGCCGTTTGCAAAATTAAGCCCGGCCTTATTGTTAACCATAACCTGATTAACGCCCTGAGTAACAAATTCTATCGGATCTTCGATGGTTACTATATTTACATCCGGATAATTCAAAAGAGCAAGGGTAGAAAAAAGCGTTACAGATTTACCGGAACCGGTAGGCCCCGTTACCAGGATCATGCCGTAAGGAGCATCAACATTTTTTTTATAAAGCTGCAGAATATCCGGTTCGAAACCCAGCTGTGCAAGATCCAATTGTAAATTAGTCGTATCAAGAACACGGATAACCACCTTCTCGCCGAAACCGGTGGGAAGAATAGAAACACGCATATCTATTTCTTTACCGGAAACCTTTATTTTACAGCGGCCGTCCTGAGGTTTTCTTCTTTCCGCAATATCAAGTTCGGAAATAATTTTTATACGTGATACAAGAGCTGCGTAAATTTTTCTCGGCGGAGCAGGCCTCTCGTGGAGGACACCGTCAATACGGTAACGCATTCTGGTGATTTTTTCGTAAATTTCAAGATGAATATCAGACGCCTTTTCTTCAATAGCCCTGGTCAGCATGGCATTGACAAGTTTGACTATAGGCGCATCCTCGGAGGCGGCGGCCAGCTTGACAGCATCAACTTCATCTTCAGCCGCAATGACCTCTACATCCTCCACATTCTCAAGATCCTTCATCACTTCTTCCATCTCAGCGGAGGTATTACTGAAAACCTTCTGAATCATCGCTTTGATTTCACTTTCACCGGCAAGCACCGGTATCACTTCAAAGCCGGTCATCAGGCGGATATCATCAATCGCGGAAACATTTAAAGGATCTGACATTGCAACTGTAAGAGTATTGCCTTTTTTGGCAATAGCGATGAGAACTTGTCTCTGACATACATTTTCCGGAATGAGTTTTACGACATTAGGGTCAATATTCCCCTGCTCATTCAAGTTTACGGTAGGTATTCCCATTTGGGTACCCATGAAGGCCATAATAACATCATCGGTAATGTAACCTAATTTTACAATTGCCTGTTCCAACCGAATATCTTGGGCTTTAGACTCTTTGAGAGCTTCCTGAAGCTGGGCATCCGTTATGATTTCCTCATCAACAAGCATCTGAGCCAGTTTCTTTTTCATTGAAACCGTCATAAGTCAACCCCCTTTACTCGAGTAATTTCTTTATTTCATCAACAAACTCGCCGATATCTTTAAACTGCCTGTAGACCGATGCAAAACGGACATAAGCAACATGATCAAGTTTCTTTAGCTGAACCATTACTAAATCACCCAGATCTGTACCGCTAATTTCTTTATCCATGCGATTATGTACTTCTTTTTCTATTTCCTGAACCACATTTTCCATGGCAGCCATGGAAACCGGGCGTTTTTCACAGGCTTTTTTTATTCCGTTCAGTATTTTAAACCTGTCGAAAGTCTCACGCCTGCCGTCTTTTTTGACAACTACAGGCATTATTTGTTCAACTTGCTCATATGTAGTAAAACGCTTTGAGCATTTGAGGCACTCCCGGCGGCGCCTGACCGACTTGCCGTCTTTACTCTCACGCGAATCAAGAACTTTATCATTTCTAAAATTACAAAAAGGACATTTCATAGCAATATTATATATTACTTTCGCTGAAAAAACAATATGAATTCTTGGAGAGTTTGGTAATGGGAAGGTAGATGGTACCCCCCTGAAATGCTTTGAAAAGATATGGCATCAAGAATTGATTAAAATGATTTAAAGAATAACGTCTTTATTGCTGCTGCTTATCTGCTATTTCTTTTTCTTACTCGCCATCCAGAAGCATTCTTCTTTGTTCGGGCAATTCACACAACCGTATTTTCTTGAAACCCAGGGAAGGATTACACAGGAATCAATAATAAAAAGTACCGACAGAATAAGCATTGAAATTGAGAAAACATTCACCAAACTATATATTCCGGCAGCGATAGGAATAAACCATAAAGGGACTACGGCAAGTACATTTCTTTTAAAAACTATATTAAATTTACTATCATCTTTCTTTTTCATTATTTTCGCGCTTAAAACCCCGTACCCGCAAGGACAGGCTTTTGACCCGTAATAATGGCAGAAAGGACAGATAAAGACAATAAACCAGAGCGTCCCGACCGCGCCGTAAACCACAAACAGCAAAGCAAGAAAAACATTCTGCACAAGATAAACAATCACCGCCCCGAGCAACACCATAACAATATACGGAATATTATCAATCCATACATGCAAAGAAGAATATTCAATTTTACAATCTTCGAACTCTTTA
>JAZDIO010000237.1:0-3682 GCA_043804965.1 Candidatus Firestoneibacteriota bacterium
ATCTCTGCCAGTTATTCTCGATAGAGTCTTACTTGACGACGCTTGCTCAGAGTTCGCTGCACGCTACAGCCTGTGTTTTTGTCTCGGGTTGTGGACTAGCTTCTAAACCCTTTGTCGCTCGCACTACACTTCCGATTACTCAAAAGCATAGGAGTCTGACTACAGGAGTGACTGGGTACTCTCTCCCGGCTGACACTTTTCATTCAGCAAGTTTCGCAATCCGTTAGTCTGGACACACAAGAAAAAAATAGCAAAAAAGAAAAACCGCAACGGCAAAGACAATTTACACACTTTAGTATACATTACCTTTGGACTTGGAGAGTTGATTTTTGAATGCGTATTATATATAATTAGTTCCTGTTGACGTATCAATATATTAATCTAAAATAACCTACTGATTCAACTTTTCAAGGAAAAAATTAAAACTGCACTGCTACTGCATTCCGGACAGGATTGATATGATTAAAGTATGCAACCTATGTAAATATTACGGGCAAATGCTTGCGGTAAACAACCTCACATTTACCGTCGAGAAAGGCAGGATACTGGGGTTTCTGGGGCCAAACGGTTCGGGAAAGACTACGACCATGCGCATTTTAAGCTGCTTTATGCCTCCAAGTTCAGGAACGGTTACAATAGGAGGCATGGATATAAAAACAAAAAGCCTCGAAACAAAAAGAATCACGGGGTACCTGCCGGAAACCCCTCCTCTTTACCTTGAAATGAAGGTAGACGAATACCTTGCCTTTGCCGCACAAATAAAAGGCGTTGACAGGGATCTGGCTGAAAACCGTATAGGATGGGTAAAAGAAAAATGCGGGCTTCACGAAGTATCAAATAAATTAATAAGCACTCTTTCCAAGGGGTATAAACAGCGCGTAGGGATAGCTCAAAGCCTTGTCAATGATCCGGAAGTGCTTATACTGGACGAGCCAACCATAGGGCTTGATCCTAAACAGATAAGTGAAATCAGAAAGCTTATTAAAACCCTTTCAGGTGAACGGACCGTAATACTCAGCACACATATTCTGTCCGAAGTTATGCTGATATGCGATGATATATTGATAATCAACCGTGGCAAGTTAATGCTGCATAAACCGCTTTCTGAAATCGGACGGAAAACAAACCTTGAAAGCCTGTTCTTGAAGTATACTTACGATATAGAAGCCGGAGAGAATACCGGAGACAAGCCGAATGAATAACATCTGGACTATCACAAGGAAAGAGTTAAAAAGTTTTTTTACTTCGCCCATAGGCTATATTGTATTGTCTCTTTTTTCAATGCTTGCAGGGTGGTTTTTCTTTAACCATCTCAACCGCTTTAACTCCCTTGTTGCATTTTACCAGATGTCCCAGCAGCCTGATGTCCTCAACCAGATAAACCTTAACCAATTCGTGGTTGTACGCCTTTTCCAGGAGCTTTTAATGCTTCTCAGTGTTTTCCTGCCGGGAATTTCGATGAGATTATTTGCTGAAGAAAAGAAGCAGAAAACAATAGAGCTTCTCTTTACGTCGCCCGTGCATACTTATGAGATTATACTTGGGAAGTATTTTTCGGTGATTATCTTCCTGTGCATAATGCTCGGCCTTACAGCTATCTACCCTTTGATATTGTTTATATATGGAAGCCCCGGGCCGGAGCTTGCGCCGATTATCACAGGATATATTGGCCTTTTTTTTGTCGGAGCGTGTATCCTGAGTATCGGTGTTTTTGCATCCAGTATAACTGAAAATCAGATTATTGCTTTTGCCAGCACCCTTTCAATATCGCTTCTTTTCTACATAATAGGCCTTCTTGCATCTGCCGGAGGCCCTCAGATAGGCGAGCTTTTGACATACCTGAGCCTGAAAGAACATTTTAACAGGCTTGCGGTTGCATTTATTGACACAAGAACCTTTGTTTATTTTCTGTCGTTTATTTTTGTATGGCTTTTTTTGACATACAGAGCTATAGAAGGGCTGCGTAAATGAATAAAAGGTATTATCAGATCAGCGGTTTTTTGGGGGCGGTATGCCTGGTTTGCGCTTTATCTTTTTTTATCGTTAAACGTACTTTTTCAGTGTATGCGCTGCTTAATGCACTTCTGGGAGCCGGCCTGTTTTCATTCTTTCTTTATAATAATTTAAAAGATATGGTCAAGGCATTAAAAGCCGTAAGCGAAAAAGGGCCAAAAAATACAATCATCAGCACTCTTCTCATTCTAGGCCTTGTTCTCCTGGTGAATCTTTTTGCAAACCTTTTCTATCACGGGTTTGATCTTACCGGGGATAAAGTATCGAGCATTTCCGATAATTCACAGAAAGTTATAAAATGGATTAAAAATCCAATAGAAATACTTGTATTCAGCACCAGGGATGGCAAAGACTATGAACAGTATTTACTCGACAGCTACAGTTTTTACAACAGAAAAATCACATACCGTTTTATTGACCCTGAAATGAACCCGCAGCTCGCCCATAAATTTGGGATAGATAAAACCGGCCAGTCCGTTGTCAGGTGTAAGGACGGCTTTATCAAGATAGAAAACGTTGTCGAACAAAGCATTACAAACTCAATACTGAGGATTACTCAAAGCGTAAAGAATTCTGTTTATTTTATGTACGGCCATGATGAAAATGTTTTGGATGACCTCAAGTCAAACCAGGGTTACGGGCTTTTGTGGAAAGAACTTTTATTCGAAAACTATTCCGTTTACAAGCTGAAACTTGAGCCGCCGAATTACTATATACCCGGAAACTGTACGGTACTGGTAGTTGCAGGGCCAAGGAAGATGTATACGGAATTTGAAATAAAGGCGATAAAAGAATACCTTGACAACAGCGGCAGGGCGATTTTCCTGCTGGACCCGAATGTAAAGACAGGCCTTGAAAAACTTGTTGAGGAATGGGGCATACGCTGTGACGATAACTGCCTGGTTGATGCGGTGTTCCCTTCGCTTGTTGAGAGGGCTGTCGCAAAATTACAGGGCCGTAAACTTTCCATAAAACCGGTTTTGCAGGTACTTGTAAACGAATTTCCTGAAAATGAAATAACAAAGGATCTCAAAGACAACTCTATTATAATATCTGTTGCGAAAAGCCTTTCCAGAGTAGAATTTGAACAGCCGATTTTTAATCTTGTTGTAAAATCCCTTGGAAAATCAACAAATAAAGGTTGGGCTGAAGCCGACCTTGACGGGCTTTTCAGGCGCGAATCGGCCGGGATGAATTCTGAAGAAAAAAGGGGCCCCTTTGATGTCGCCATGCTCTCAATCAGGGGAACGAGTGAATCTAATAACAGTATTATAGTGATAGGCGACTCAGATTTTGTAAACAACGAGTATATTCACCAGCTCTATAACAGGGATTTTTTCATGAACTGCCTGGCATACTTAAGCAGCCAGGTGTCTCTTATATCTGTCCGGCCAAGGCATTTGTTTGCTTCACGCCTTGATTATAATCCGGAAACAATGATCCTTATTTTTACCATATCTGTATTGTTATTTCCCCAGATATTACTTATGGCGGGCATAGCCATCTGGTGGCTAAGGCGTTGAAATGTAAAACATATGGAAAAAAGAAACATTATTCTGTTTTGTGTTTTCATCTCATTATTGCTGGTTTATCTCGTTTCCAGCAGATTTATAACCGGCAATAGTAATAAGAACCTGCCTTTAATTAATTTTGATTTGAATAGCGCCAG
>JAZDIO010000238.1:0-14111 GCA_043804965.1 Candidatus Firestoneibacteriota bacterium
GGAAATCTGCAAAACTCTTTCAGGAATCAATAAAATATTGAATTATTGGTATAAAAGGATTGAAATAACCATGCAGGGCGTTATATAATATAGTTAGTATTATTTTTATTACTGAATATTATTAGAGGTGTAAAATTAACCAAACGCTCTGTGTTATTGGTGCTTTTTTGTTTTTTTGTGTTCCTTTTTTTGGAGCGCCGGAAAAGACGGCTCTTAAAAATGGGATTACTGTTATATTGAACAAAGACCCCGCAAGTCCTATTATTGCAGTTACGCTCTTTGTGAAAAACGGGTCCTCTTATGAGAGCAAAAAAAATAATGGCGTTACCAATCTTGCTTTTGACCTCTTGATGAAAGGGACGACGACAAAAGACGCGGCGGAATTTGCTGAAGAAATTGAATCTATCGGCGCTTCTCTTGAGGCTTCAGGCGGGGATGATTTTTCTACGGTTTCACTTGTTTCTGTGCAAAAATATTTTTCCAAAGCGCTTGATCTTATGGCGGAAGCGGTTTTAACCCCGGCATTTAACAAAAACGAACTTGATAAAGTGCGCAGGGAGACTCTGGCGGTTATTAAAACACGTGAGGACCGCAATTTTGAGTTCACATACTGCAAATTTAAAGAGGTATTTTACGCGGGGCATTGTTACCGGTTGGATAAGCTGGGAACGCCGGAATCACTCCCGAATATTTCAGCGGAAGACGTAAGTAAAGCTTATTTTTCGGGCCTTTCGGTTCCGCGTATTGTTATTGCAGTGTCAGGGGATTGTTTCCCTGATATTATTGAAATGCTGGAAAGAAGGTTTGGAAGTATTGCAGAGAAAGACCAGGGTTCTTTAAAACAGGGGAATATGGATTTTAAGCTGGAAAAAAACGAAGAAGTTACGATTAAGAGCGACAAAGCGCAGTCCATGCTTCTAATTGGTTATCCGGCTCCTTCGGTGGGAACCCCTGATTTTCCCGCTATTAAGGTTTTAAGTTCGGCTGTAGGCGGCGGGATGAGTTCAAAGCTCTTTAATGACCTCAGGGAAAAGCAGGGATTGGCGTATGAAATAGGCTCTTTCTCTCCGACAAAATTATATGGCAGTCATTTTGTATTCTATGCCGGAACAAGAAAAGAAAATATTGAAAAGCTGAAGGCCGGAATATTTGAACAGGTGGAAAAGATTAAAACTGGAAGTGCTTTAAGCGAAGAAGATATTACTGCGGCAAAGAATTATATAGTGGGTAATTTTTACCTTGACAAGCAGACAAATGCGAGGAAAGCCTGGTATCTCGGCTGGTATGAAATAATGGGTAAAGGGTTTGCGTACATAGATGGTTATGCGGAGGATATTTCAAAGGTAGCAAAAGCCGATATTAACAGGGCGGCCGGAAGGTATTTTAATAATCATGTTCTGGCTGTTATGGAAAGTAAGTAAAATGAGCGATGAACAGAGGTTAGAGCTCAGGCAGGGGCAGAGGCTGCTGCTTAGCCCGCTTTTACAGCAGTCGCTAAAAATACTGCAGCTTCCGGCAATAGAGTTGAAGGAATATATAGACGAAGAACTGGAAAAAAATCCGGTTCTGGAAACTACCGAGAGTGAGCCCGAGCTTCCCGGGTCGGAAAAGGACGACGGGTCTTTGGACATAGAAAAACTTGCGGAACATTTTGCGAAAGAGGGTTCGGGGCCGGATACTTATGAAGAAAGAGAGCGAGGTCGAAAGCCTGATGTTGATTACGAAAATATGATTCGCACCAGGTATTCGCTTGAAGAGCACCTCCTGTTCCAGCTGCATCTGTCGGATGTTCCCGATGATGAATTAAGAGCCGCGGAATATCTGATAGGAAATATCAATGAAGACGGATATCTCCTGGTAAGCGTTGGGGAAACTGCGGAAAAGACCGGAGTAACGGCGGAAATTGCGGCGAAAGCCCTGGCTTTGATTCAGAGTTTTGACCCGACAGGCGTAGGCGCTAAAGACCTGAGGGAATGCCTTAAGATTCAGCTTGTAGCAAAGGGGCTGAAAACGACACTTTCATACAAATTAATAGAATCATACTGGGAAGAGTTTGAGAAGGGGCATCTTGAGGTGGTTGCGGAAAAAGAAAAGGTAAATGTTCAGGATGTTTATAAAGCTGTCGAGGCTATCTCAAAACTGGAACCAAAACCCGGTCTGGAAGTTTTTGATTCAGAGGTAAGGTATATTATTCCTGACATTATTGTGGAAAAAGATGAAAACGGAAGTTTCAGGATCAGCTTAAATAACGAAGGCGTGCCATTTTTGAAAATAAGCAAATTTTACAGGGAGATGAGCCGGAAACGAAATATTACTCCGGAAGAAAAGAAATTCTTAAAAGATAAATTCAGTTCCGCCGTCTGGCTGATTAACGCGATAGGCCAGAGAAAAAGGACATTGTTGAAAGTTACCGCGGCTATAATTGAAGCGCAGAAAGAGTTTATGGAGAACGGGATTGATTACTTGAAGCCGCTGGCTTTAAAAGAGATAAGCGAGACGACGGGGATGCATCAATCCACGGTTTCAAGGGTCACGTCAGGGAAGTATGTGCAGACTCCGAAGGGTATCTTTCCTTTCAGATTCTTTTTTAATGTAAGAATTGAAAAGGGCGCAGGCGAGCCGGGTGTGGCTTCTAGAGCCGTAAAAGACGCTATAAAAAATATAATAGAGGAGGATAAAGACGGAGATATGAGTGATAGTAAAATCCAAACCGCATTGGATGCGCTGGGGTTTAAAGTTTCCAGACGTACTGTCGCGAAATACAGGGAAGCTATGAAAATACTTCCGGCGGTTAAGAGAAAAATTCTTGGGAAAATGAAAGGGGGAAATCTTCAATGAAGATTACCGATTTTTTGTCGAAAGACTGTATTAAGATAGGACTGGTGTCCAGAAGTAAAAAAGATGTTCTGGAAGAAATGGTGGATGTACTGGCTGCGTCAGGCAAGATAAAGGATAAAAAGAAAGTGATAGAGGCTCTTATGGAAAGAGAAGAGCTTGGATCCACCGGTATCGGACAAGGTGTGGCCATCCCTCACGGTAAGACCGATGAAGTGGAGGAGATTGTCGCGGCGTTCGGGCTTTCAAAGGACGGTGTGGGTTTTGATACTCTTGACGGAGATCCTGTGAATATATTCTTTCTCCTTTTAGCTCCGCATAATGCAAGCGGCGTACATCTGAAATCTCTGGCGAAAATCTCAGGGCTTTTAAAAGACAAATATTTCAGAAAGGCGCTGTCGGGCTGCCAGAAACCGGAAGATGTAATTGAAGTGATTACCAGCGAAGAAAAGCTCAAGATCTAAGGAAAAAAATGGGCATATCCGTTGAAGAACTCTTTAAGGACAGGAAAGCCGACCTTGACCTGGAATTAGTTGCCGGTGAAGCCGGACTGAAAAAGGAATTGGACGTAGCCGATGTTAACAGATGCGGATTGGCTCTTGCCGGTTATTTTGATTATTTTGCTTCGGAGCGTATACAGGTTATAGGCAATGCGGAGGTTGAGTATTTAAAAAAACTTGGCTTAAAGAAAAAAGAAGAGGTGTTGGAAAAAATTTTCTCTCACCGCATTCCCATGCTTGTTATCTGCCGCAGTCTTCCGGTTGCAAAGGAGATAATACGAATCGGAAACCTTCATAAGGTGCCGGTACTTAAAACTCCGGTGTTTACCACCAAATTCATAAGTGAAATAACCAATTATCTTGAAGAGAAACTTGCTCCAAAAACCAGGATACACGGCGTGATGGTGGATGTTTACGGAGTCGGAGTTCTCATTACAGGAAAAAGCGGGGTAGGAAAGAGCGAATGCGCTCTTGACCTGGTAAAAAGAGGCCACCGCCTTGTAGCCGACGATTTAGTAGAAGTGATTAAAACGTCGGATAAACGCCTTTTTGGTTTTCCCCAGAAGCTCCTCAGGTTTTATCTGGAAGTCAGGGGTCTTGGAATTGTGAATATAAAAGAACTTTTTGGAGTGGGTGCGACGAGGGATAGAAAGAGAATAGAGCTGATCGTACAGATGGAAGAATGGGATGAAAAGAAGCATTATGAGAGGGTCGGACAGCAGGAACAGCATCATGAGATTCTGGAAGTAAAAATACCTAAAATAACTATACCTGTGAAACCGGGCAGAAATATCGCAATAATAGTTGAGGTTGCCGCTATGCAGGGGCGGCTTAAAAAAATGGGTTATTCCTCCGTTGATGAGCTTGAGAAAAATGTTTTACTGGAAATGGAGAAAGGGAAGAATAAAAATTGAAAGCAAGCGGTATTGTAAAATGGTATAATTCCAAAGCCGCGGTCAGAATTTGGATTTTTCTGATACTGATTGCGGTAGTGGTTTTTTTTATAGGATTTAAGGGTGTTCTCGGGAGTGTGGTTCCCGAGCTGGAGTTCTTGAAATTTATCTCAGCCAAAAAGGCTTCGGCGTTTGTCAGAGAGATGGTTTTCAGGTCTTCGAAATATGTGACTATTGATCTTGTTTTCATAGGCCTGGGAATCTGGGGGATGTATTTTGCGGTAAAAAGAGGGTTGTATTCGATTTTAACCGTGTTGAAGCCGTCCAATAAAAATGACTTTGTTGGAAGTGTTTATGGCCGTCTGAAATTAACCAGAGGCCCAAAAGTTGCGGTAATAGGAGGTGCCAGCGGTATTATGCCGGTGCTTCAGGGCCTTAAAAAATATACCCATAATATTAACGCCGTTATACTGCCGACGGAAAAGAACATCAGAAGCACGCTGGTTGCTCTTTCGGATACGAAGACTCTGAACAAGCTGTTAGGTTACAGGTTTGAATCAGCAAAACTCAAAGAGTTTAACTTTGGTGACCTTTTCGTGAAAGCGATGAAAGATGTGGCTGGAGATACCGTAAGCGCGTTGAATGAGTCGGCAAATGTTTTTTCGCTTTCGGGCCGGATAATCCCATTGACCAAAGATCCTGTAATTGTCGAATTTAAGGTGGCCGGAGGAAAAAAAGTTACAGAAGAAGAGATTCTGATAAAGAATAATTTAAAAGTAGCTTCGGTCAGGATTCAAACAGGGAATTACAGAGTGAATGAGCAAGCTCTTGAGATAATCGGAAATTCGGATGCGGTGATAATAGGCCCTGGTAGTTTGTATGCTACGATTTTACCTTCGCTTCTGATAAAAGGCGTCCCTGAGGCCCTTTTTGGATCAAGAGGCGTAAAAATATTTGTACTCAATATGATGGCTCAGAGATATGAACAGGATAATCACACTGCGAGCGAACAGGTTAGAAAAGTGCTTGATTATGCGGGTGAACCGGTAATAGACGCTATTGTCGTAAATAAAAACGGGATACCTGAAGAGGCGCTTCTGAAATATCGGCGCTACAAGGCAGAACATATACTTGTTGATGAGGAGGACTTAAAGGAATTTGAAATTTTAGTATCAAAAAGAAGTATGTTGAAATTTACGGAAGACGGGCTTATACGGCATGATCCGCAGGCGCTGGGCCGGGCGCTTATTAAACTGATATCTATTTAAGTCCTAAGGAAGGTAAAGATGATAGGAATAGTAATTGTATCGCATGGTAATTTGTGTGAATCCCTGGTACATACTTCCCAGATGATTCTCGGAAAACAGGATAAAATTCTCACGGTACCTCTGTCCCCGTCAGAGGGCTTGGATGACCTTCAAGAAAAAATGCGCGAAGCAATTGAAGAATTAAATTCGCCTGAAGGAGTTCTTATCCTTGCCGATATGTTTGGAGGAAGTGCTGCTAACGTAAGCGCAGCTTTTTTGAATACTCATAAAGTCGGTGTTGTTACCGGAGTAAACCTGCCGATGCTTCTGGAATCAATGCTTTCCCGTATTGCTTATACGGATGTAAAGCAGCTGACCAAGCATATTACCGAAAAAAGCAGAGGTTCCATAATAGATATGGGGGATATTCACAAGACATGCCGTTAGTACTCTTTAGAATTGATGATAGATTAATTCACGGACAGGTCGTGGTGGGCTGGGCTAATGCATTAAAAGCTGATTATATTATTATAATAAATGACGCTGTAGCCAGGAATGAACTTCAGAAATGTCTTCTGAAGATGGCTGTTCCTCCTGAAATAAAAGTTGATATTTTTACCGTCAATGATTTTAACTTCAAAAGCGACAGTAAAGAAATATTGGAAAAACGCGTTATTATTATTATTTCAAATCCGGAGGATTGCTTGCGGCTTTATGAAAAGGGTTTTATAATGGAGGAGATTAATCTCGGAGGCATGCGGTGCTCTGGAAACAGAAAACAATTTACCAGCTGCATATATTTAAATGATGAGGATATAGCGGTATTCAAGAAATTGAGTGAAAAAGGAGTAAGAGTGGAAATAAAAATGCTTCCGGTTGATAAAGGAATCGATCTTTATCAATGTCTGTTAAAAGGGGGCTGTCACCTTGAAAAAGATTAATTTCATCTTGGGCGTTCATAACCATCAGCCGGTCGGTAATTTTGATTTTATATTTGAGATGGCGATGAAGAAGTCCTATATGCCCTTTCTGGATGTTTTTGAGAAATTTAAAAGTTTAAAAGTAGCTATTCACAACAGCGGGTCGCTCCTTGAATGGATAGAAAAGAATTCTCCGAAATATATAGAGAGGGTGAAGAAGCTGGTGACCGCCGGACGCGCGGAGATTATTTCCGGGGGTTTTTACGAGCCGATATTTTCGCTTATTCCGGATAAGGACAAGCACGGACAGATAAAGATGATG
Organism: Candidatus Firestoneibacteriota bacterium; assembly: GCA_043804965.1. Taxonomy (GTDB): domain Bacteria; phylum Oederibacteriota; class D2-FULL-39-29; order D2-FULL-39-29; family D2-FULL-39-29; genus D2-FULL-39-29. The sequence goes on from JAZDIO010000238.1 coordinate 6,718, forward strand.
AACGGGTATGTGAGCCGTAAGTTCGGCTACAGGCCGGCGGGGGGCTGGCTTACCGAGCGGGTCTGGGAACCTTATCTGGCAAAGACTTTTTCTCAGGCAGGGCTTAAATACACTATTGTTGACGATACTCACTTTAAAAGTTCAGGTTTGAAAGAAAAAGAAATGCTCGGTTATTTTGTAACTGAAGAAGACGGGTTTAAACTCAATATATTCCCGATAAATGCGAAGATGAGGTATTTTGTCCCTTTCAGGCAGCCGGAAGAATCTATAAACTATCTCAGGTCTTTGGCTACCGAAGAAGGAGATAACTTGGTGGTACTGGCAGATGACGGTGAAAAATTCGGAGTCTGGCCTGATACCTATGAATGGGTTTACGGACAAAAGTGGCTGGAGAGATTCTTTGGCGAACTTGAGAAAAACCGCGAGTGGATTAATATGACTACTTTTTCTGAATATATGGCAGCGCATAAACCGATATCCAGGATGTATATACCCACTACGGCCTATGATGAAATGCTTGAGTGGTGTATGCCGGCAGACGCAATAAACGAATATGATGATTTTATCGGTTACTTGAAAGATCATAATATGTATGAAAATGCAGGCAGGTTCGTGAAAGGGGGGTATTATAAAAATTTCTTAAGTAAATACCCGGAAAGTAACGGTATGCAGAAAAAAATGGCGTACGTTTCCTCTAAAGTCAATAAGATCTGCGAGGCTACCGCGGCCGAGAGAGAACTGCTCCGTCTTCTTTACGCGGGCCAGTGTAATTGCGCGTACTGGCACGGAGTCTTTGGAGGCTTATATCTTAATCATCTCCGGTTTGCCAATTTTACAAACCTTAATAAAGCTGAGCGGCTGGCGGATGAAATCAGGCATAAAGGCAAACCCTGGCTGGAATATGAAATCATGGATATCGATAAAGATGGCAATAACGAGATTCTTGTTAACAGTAATTATTTTAATGTGTATCTTGCGCCTTCAAAGGGCGGCCACATATTTGAGTTGGATTACAAACCGAGGGACTTTAATATGCTGGATACCCTCTCCCGGCGGAAGGAAGCGTATCACAGAGATTTGTTTAAAGTAAAAGGCGCAAACAGCGGGGAACACAAGTCAATTCATGATATTACAAGGCAGTTTGACGATAGTATAAAAAAAGATCTGATCTATGACTGGTACAGGCGGCTTTCTCTGGTGGATCACTTTCTTGGAAATGATGCGGGATTGGAAGAATTCAGAAAGAATAAATATGTTGAAGGAGGGGATTTTATAGAAAAGGAATACACCCACTCCCTGGAGATGAATGATGAGCAGATTGCGGTCAAGCTTGAGAGAACCGCGGAAGTGTTTTTTGCAAAGTTTAATGTTGTAAAAATAATTACTGTAAAAAAGAATAATCCGGTTATAGAGATGGAATACAAAATCACCAATCTTTCAGAAAGTCAGTTAGACACAAGATTTGGCGTAGAGTTCAATTTTGGAATGCTCGGGGGGGATTCTCCGGACAGATTTTACTATTCTCCGGGCCGGGATCTGAAAGATACGCGCCTGGTCAGTGTGGGTGAAGAAAAAGGCGTAAAAGTATTCGGGATTGTTGATAAATGGCTGAAGCTGGATATTAATATGGAAGCGGAAGAGGAATTTGATTTCTGGCGCTTTCCGATAGAGACTATTTCCCAGTCTATAGGCAGGTTGGAAAAGGTTTATCAGAGTTCGGCGGTTCTTTTAAGTTGGAAGCTTTCTTTTAAGCCAAAAGAATCAAAAATAATAAAAATAAGAAAGAGGGTATCTGATGTTCGTTGAAATTCTTTTAATAAGTATACTTGCGGGAATAATAGCCATAGACGTGAGAACTATAGGCGGAACCATGTTATCCAGGCCGCTGGTGGTAGGGCCGCTTGTCGGATTGATTCTTGGAGATATCGGTATCGGTTTCTACGTGGCAATACTGGTGGAACTCTTATGGATAGGGATCCTGCCTATCGGGGCGTATTTGCTGGTGGAAACATTGCCTATTACCACGGTTACGGTAAGCTTGACTGTTATACTTAAAGATACGGTTGATATTCCTGTTACCTCTCTTCTGATATTTGCTTTGATGGCGGCAATACCCCTGGGGTATGTCGGAAGATGGTCTGAAGCGCATATAAGAAATCTCAACTCAACAATGTCCGCCTCGCTTATTAAAAATGCGGATCAAGGGGATTTTTCGCGTATCGCTATGATTCAGGGAGCTAATATATTCATTACCTTTCTGAAAAACTTTGTTCTTTGTTTTGTTCCGATATTTTTCGGGTGTAAATTGTTCCATAATATAGTTTCTTCCATGCCTTCGCAGTTTAAAGAAGGAGTTCTTTATGCCCATTGGCTCATTCCGGCGCTTGGTTTTTCCGTTATCATGGAGATATTTCTGGTTGCTAAGCATGTAAAAGTATTTTTTGCCAGTTATATTTTATCAATAGCACTTTTTTATGCGATAAAAGTCATAAGATAATTGGAGGTTGTGAGAGAAAGTGTATAAACTTATAAAAAAAATAGATCTCCTAGAGGTGTTTTTCCGCTCCTTTCTGATAGAAGCTTCGTGGAACTTTGAGTCCATGCAGAATATCGGCTTTACTCACGGGATATTGCCGGCAGGAAGGAGGCTTTACAGGACCAAGGAGGAACGTGCCGAATTTTTAAAAAGGCATTTAAAATTTTTCAATACACATCCTTCCATGTCTCCCTCTATTATGGGCGTTGTTATAAGTCTGGAAGAGAGGTATAAGCTGGGAGAATCAGGAGCGCTTGAACAAATCGAAGGAATAAAATCCACCATGATGGGGCCTCTTGCCGCTATCGGGGATAATGTATTTTGGGAATATTTGAGGCCTTTTTCCGCGATTGTAGGAGTTTCAATTATTCTGCTTTTTAAGGATTCGGCCCATCCGGCTCTGGCTCTGCTCGGGCCTTTGATGGCTGTACTTATTTATAACTCGGTAAATGCTTATATAAGATACAAGGGACTGATTCAGGGGTACGAACGCGGGATAGAGATTGTTTCCGTAATTCAGAGTTTTAATCTGACGGGGCTGATAGATAAACTTAAATTTTCAGCGGCGCTTATTCTGGGTATTACCATAGCGCTGATTTTTCCGGCATTAAATATCAGATTTTTTTCCGCGGCTGTTCTAAACAGTCTTTTGTTCCTCGGAGTTACGTGGGCGTTTCTTGGAATGTTAAAAATTAAAATTTACCCGACAGTTATCTTTTACTCGATAATTGCCGCAGCTATACTGGTAAAATACATATTTTAGGCGGGTGTGCTATGGCAGAAATAGAAGTAGAAATAAAAAATAAACTGGGTTTGCATCTACGGGCTGCAGCAACCCTGGTCAAGATAACAGCTTTGTGTAAGTCTGATATCTGCTTAAAGAAAGACGAAGAAGAAGTAAATGGCAAAAGTATTATGGGTATTATGACTCTTGCCGCGGCGCAGGGCTCAAAGATTACAATTAGAGCTGTTGGTGTCGATGAAAAAGAAGCCCTTCTGAAGATTAAGGAAATAGTTGATAATAAATTTGGGGAAAGCGAATGAGAAAAACATATAAAGGCATAGCCGTTTCTTGCGGTGTTATAATAGGAAGAGCGCTGGTTCTTCCGGATCAGGAAATGCTTGTTATTAAAAAAGCTATTCCCGCGGGAAGGATTGCCGAAGAGGTGATCCGTTTTAATGCCGCGCTGGAAAAGACAAGAAGCGAAATAAGAGCAATGCAATCCAAGGTAAAAAAAGAAATAGGAGGGAAACATTCAAATATATTTGAGGCGCATCTCCTGATTCTTGAAGATCCGATGCTTACTGTTGATGTGGAAAAACATATTAAGACGGAAAAGCTCAGCGCGGAATCGGTGTTTTCCAGGTCGGTAAACAGGCTGGTGGAAAGTTTTGAAAAAATCGAAGATGAATATCTTAAAGAGCGCGCTAATGATGTAAGAGATATAGGAAGACGCGTATTTAAAAATCTTACCGGCAGTACAAGAGAGACTCTTGCCGATATTAAAGAAGAAGTTATTATTTTTGCCAGAGACCTTTCCCCGTCGGATACTGTCACCATGAAGAGAGATAAGGTAAAAGGTTTTTGTACGGATCTGGGCGGAAAAACTTCGCATACCGCAATTATCGCGAGGGCTTTGGAGATACCCGCGGTAGTAGGTGTTCAGAATATTTCACGGAATGTTGCTGACGGCGATCTGGTTATTGTGGACGGTTCCCTCGGGATAATCATAGTCAGTCCGAATGAAGAGGATTTGAAGTATTACAACAAAAAACGCGAAGATTTGATAAAACAGAATGCCGAGCTCTCCAAGCTTCGCGAGCTTCCGGCTGAAACTCTGGATGGATACAAGATAGAATTAAGCGCTAATATAGAAATAGAGGATGAATCAAAACTGGTGGTAAAGCACGGGGCGGCGGGGATTGGGCTGTTTCGAACGGAGTTTTTATTTCTAAACCGGATGGATCTGCCGAATGAAGAGGAGCAATTTGCCTCTTACTTCAGGGCGGCGGAGTTTCTTTATCCCAATACGGTAATAATCCGGACTTTGGACCTTGGAGGGGATAAATTCTTATCGCATCTGGGGCTCTCTAAAGAAGAAAATCCATTTTTGGGTTTAAGAGCTATCAGGCTTTGCCTGGCTCGTCCGGAGTTTTTCAAACTTCAACTTCGAGCGATACTCCGTGCTTCTGGACTTAAAAATGTCAAAATAATGTTTCCCATGATTTCAGGGATAGAGGAATTTTTAAAGGCAAAGGAACTGCTGGAGAATGTAAAGAGTGATCTAAGAAAAGAAAAAGTTATTTTTGATGACGATATGGACCTGGGTGTAATGATTGAAATTCCTTCAGCTTCCCTGACGGCGGATATTCTTGCCAAAGAAGTGGATTTTTTCTCGATAGGAAGTAATGATCTGATCCAGTATACCCTTGCTATTGACAGGGTTAACGCGAATATGGCGCATATGTACAATCCCCTTCATCCCTCGATTCTGCGCCAGCTTAAAAGAATTGTTGATGCTGCTCATAAAGAGGGCAAATGGGTCGGAATGTGCGGAGAAATGGCCAGTGATACAGCTTTCTCGGCTCTTTTAATCGGACTGGGCATTGATGAGCTTTCAACGGCCCCTGTAGCTGTTCCTGAAGTTAAGAAAGTCCTAAGAGGAATAACTATGTTCGAAGCAAAGAAGATTGCGGCAGAGGCTCTCTCTTTTCGAACTCTTGAGGAAGTGAAATTATACATGAATACCATAAATAAAGGGACCTGCAAATATTGTAAGTAGGGTCTAAATCTTGAGAATCCGGAAAAACCATGAAAATTAAAGAATTCCTTATGTTAAACATAATGCCGTTTGTAATTGCGAATGCGCTGCGCTTAATAGGTTTAACTCTAAGATTATCCGAAACTGGAAATATTTTGCTGAGCCCGAAACAAAAAAAAGGTCCTTCTTTGTTTGTTTTCTGGCACAGCCGGATTCTCGCTTCAGTTTACTACTATAGAAACAGAAACATTCATACCCTGGTAAGCCTGAATCGGGACGGTGAGTTTATTAACCGCGTTATGCGAAAGCTTGGCTACACGAATATCCGCGGCTCGACTTCAAAAGACGGTTTTCGCGCTTTACTCGGACTGAAACAGGTGTTAAATAACGGGAATTATGTGGCAATAACACCGGACGGTCCCAGAGGGCCAAAACAGAAGGTACAGCCTGGAGTTATTACTCTTTCTAAGATAAGCGGGGTTCCCCTTACAACTTTTGCGTTTGACGCAAAAAGAAAATGGGTCTTAAATAGCTGGGACAATTTTATAATACCAAAACCATTTACTAAAGGTGTATTTGTTCTGGGTAAAGAGATAATTGTGCCTGCCGATTCGAATGGACGCGTTCTGGAGGAAAAAAGGCTGGAACTTGAAGAGGAGCTTTCCCGTTTGCAGGAGGAAGCCGGAAGATTATGCCAATCCAGATAATAATATATAATATATTGTATTCAACAGTAATTTTAATTCTTTTACCTTTTTTTGTCCTTGCAGCTGTATTTGTCGGTAAATATAGAACAGGATTGCTTAATCGTTTTGGAATAATTCCTTATGATTTCAGAATAAAAGTTAAGGGTTGGGAGAATATCTGGATACACGCGGCCTCCGCGGGAGAAATAAAGTGCGTCCTGCCTTTAGCCGAAGAGTTGGTAAAAAAATATCCGAGAGCGAATATTGTTTTTACAACTACGGGAATTAATGGGCAGAGAATGCTTAAAGAAGTGTCGAGGGATATTGCCGCTTGTTACCTGCCGCTGGATCTATATTTTTTTATTAAGCCCCTGGTTAAACTTATTAAACCTAAAATACTGGTGGTTGCCGAAACGGAGTACTGGCCTAATCTTTTTTATCTGGCAAAACATCAGGGGGCAAAAATAGTTATTGTAAACGGAAGGTTTTCTTCGAAAGCTGTGAAACGCTATAGTATTGCAGGCCCTGTGATAAAAAAAGTTTTTGCTCTCACTGATGTGTTTGCCATGAGGAACCAGGAGGATGCCGAAATATTGTCAACGCTTGGTGCAGGCAGGGAAAAAATTGTTATTACGGGGGATTTGAAATATGAAAAACCGGTGGTTGAAAAGTCCAGGAAAGAGGCGTTGGAAACCGTTTTAGGGCCAGTGTTAAGAGAAAAAGTACTGGTGCTGGGCAGTATTCATTATAAAGAAGCCGGTGAGATATTTGGAGCATTTAGACTTATTAAAGCTTTGATGCCGGGGGTTACCCTGATTTTAGCTCCGAGGTTTATGGAGGAGATACCTTTATTTATTGGCCTCATTAAAACTGAAGGCTTTTCTTATGCAAAGAGGAGCAAGGCAGGAAGAGTGCAGGTGGATATTATTATTTTGGATACATTTGGAGAGCTTACTTATGCTTACGGGCTTTGTTCGGTGGCTTTTGTGGGCGGTTCTCTAGTTGACGGAATAGGCGGGCATAACCTCTTAGAGCCTGTATATCTGGGAAAACCGGTTCTTTTTGGTCCTTATGCGTTTAACTACAAAGAAATGGAAGAAGAGGTGAAAAATAATCTGGTCGGTTTTTTAGTGAAGGATTCCGCGGATATGGCTGAGAAAGCTTGCGGTCTGTTGAATAACGCGGCAATGCTTGGAAATATTGAAAAAGCATCAATTGAATTTTTGGAAAAACGAAAAGGTAGTTTGTTCAAAACATTAGAACTGCTATAACCATTACACGGATATTCAGGGTCTTAAGGAATTTAGGCCAAGTGATTGTCCTGGAATCAGACTGCTTCAGCCACTCAGTGATAGTTGACAAGGAAAATGATTGATTTTAATGGCTTTTTGTAATAAAATACTTATCTGA
>JAZDIO010000239.1:0-5632 GCA_043804965.1 Candidatus Firestoneibacteriota bacterium
ACCTGTAGTTATCACAATGGTGCTTCTGACCGGAAGTTTTTTTGCATTAATTATTACTATTGGAGTAACGGCTTTAAAAAGTAAAGCAGTTTCCGGTTCTGCTGCCCTGATCGGAGCGCAAGGCGAAGTGAGGACAGATCTGGATCCCTCCGGGATAGTGATAGTGAATAAGGAAGATTGGAGCGCGGAGACTGAAGACGGACAGAGCCTTAAAAAGGGAGAGAAGATTACGGTTGTTTCGGTGGAGGGAATAAAGTTGAAAGTGAAAGGACAATAAAGTTTGTAAGGCTTTTTTCTAAGGTATGTATATAGCAGTAGAAAAATAAGGTTAGTAAAGTCAAAGAAAATGGGATTAAAACAACGTTTTTTTATTTTTACTTCATAATCCTGGTTTCATACTTTCGTTCTTGTGTTAAGTGTCGGATTGGTATATAATTATGTTGATAATTTTTATTGAATCTAAATATTCGGGAGGATAAAATAATGCTTAAAAATTTTGGAGTATTGTTTCTTGCAGCTTTTATTGCCGCTGCAGGATGCTCAAAGATAATAAAACCTGCGGATAAACCTATGTATGACAGAGCGGCCGCTGCAATTGATAATGCGGATGCTGCGATAAAACTGACAGAAAAAGCGCCTACGGTCAAAGACTTATACGAGATGTTTAATAGTGCGAAATCATACCTCTCAACAGCAAAAGAATGGCTCGAAAAGGGGCAGTACGTTAAATCAATTGAAATGGCCGATAAGGCTGCGGATACGGCAAAAAATGTCAGGGAGCTTCCCGGACAAATAAATGCTATTATTACCGAGACGGAGAGAAGCTTACAGCTTGCGAGAGAAGTCGGGATGGATAAAACTTACGGCAAGATGATTAAAGAGGTTACTAATTATATCTGGGATGCAAAAGAATACATAAGATTGAAAAAATATGAGCTGGCTAAAAATTTTGCTTCGCAGGCGCTGGCTTCCATAAATAAAGCCAATAAGGATGTTGAGAAAGCTACGGATGAGCTGACTAGAGCGAAGACGGCTCTCGCGGAAGCAAAAGATGCTAATGCGGATACTCTGGTTCCGGATATGTACAAGAATGTGGAAGAAGCGATAAAGACCGCGACCGATGCTATGGAGAAAGCAAATTTTACACAGGCGGCGGAATCTGCGGCTAAAGCTTCCCAGCTTGCTAAGGAGGCTTTAGTAAAAGCAAAAGAGGAAGCAGTAAAACAGCAGAATGCTCCGTCGTCAGCGCCAACTCCTGTTTCGGTGCCAAAAACACCCGCCCTGGAACCGATAGCACCGGCGCCAGCTCCGGACTCCGTGACACCGGCGCCAGAGAAAAATTCAACGGAATAATTTCACTAAAAATAATGTTAATGTCGAACAAGATTTGAAATATATATGAAAAAAGTGAAAAAAATCATTAACCATTTACTACTTCAGGTTAATGATCCTGTTCCTGATTCTGTTTAGTGTAAGAAGTTTATGACGTTATGCCAAAAGTTTGGCATGGATAATCTAAAAACTTTATCGTCTAAACTTAGTGCGTAAGCTCAGAGAGTTTCATTAAGGAATAACATTTAGGGGCTAAGAAGAAAAAAATAGGTCGCTGTCCCTAATTAAAAGGAGAGAATTATGGCGGCAATATTTACGGATACGAATTTTGATAAAGAGGTATTAAAAGCTGCGGAACCGGTTCTTGTGGATTTCTGGGCTGAATGGTGCGGCCCTTGCAAAATGCTCGGCCCGACCATTGAAGAGTTGTCTAAAGAATACGCGGGGAAAGTGAAGATAGGAAAGGTTAATGTGGATGAAAACCCCGGAGTCAGTTCAAAATTCGGGATCCGTTCCATTCCTGCGCTTCTGATGTTTAAAAACGGGGAAGTTGTCGGACAAGTGATAGGCGCTCAGCCAAAACCAGCAATAAAAAAAAGGCTTGATACCCTGATTTGATATAAGCGCCCTGATAGGTTAAATTATTTACTGAACTTTTCCTTAACAGATGCTACTAAGTCCTATGCGGCAAAAAATTCACGGAGGGATTTGAATGCTTAAGAAAATTCTTATGATTACTGCGGCCGGTTTCCTGATTGTTTACGTTCAGGCTTCGGAAAAACTTATTCTGGTAAATTCTGCAACGTTTGAAGGGCTTGCTCCGGCGACAAAATATATTGAAGCAAACGGGGTATGGATAAAGCATATCTATCCGCCTTCGGTCATGATTGTGGATGAAAAAAACAGCGGGAAAATACAAAATATTCACGGAATAGCGGGAATTTACACGGATAAAATTGAAAGTTCGGTAATAAGTTCCTTGACCGGTTCCGCAAAGATCGGCGCTCTGGCCTGGAATGAAAACCTGGACAATTTAAAAAAGGCGCCGGCGGCACCTGCGGTCCTTCCTGCCTATTTTTTTAACGGGAGTGATTGTCTGATTCCTTCCGATTACAATGAAGTAAAATACAAAAGCCCCGGTTTTTTGGGAAAGGTGCTTCCCGAACCTTCTGCTTCCCTGACGAGCGGTTATCTGATAGGCAAAGTTGCGGTTTGCCTTGTTTTCCCTCAAGCTAACGGAGTCAGTGAACCTGTAGTTCATACCTGGACTTCGGGCGAGATAGGCTCTTATACCAGCGCTTATCAGAGCGAGATGAATAAATTCGCGGCTGCGGAGACCAGGGCCGGTATTACTTTTATCTATGAAAATAAAACAATTCCTGTGGACTATGAGCCGGCTAATTACGGGAGCAGTAATATAAGCGTTGAACTTGCGGGAGTTGCTCTGTGGATGCCTCAGGTATTAACGGCGCTTGGCGTTTCGGGACAGAGGGCATACTGCAATACTTTGCAAAAGACTTATAATGCGGATTGGGCTTATATGGATTTTGAAGTTGAAGCTTCAGGGGGAAGGTCGTATGCTTATTTTGGCGGGCCGTATACTGTAAATTACAACCATATGGCGGGCGCTCATGAAGCGGTTCATATCTTTTGGGGGCAGGATGAGTATTTAGGGAACGGTAATTCGAATGCAACCACAACCAGCGGGTACTATGGCACGGTTAATTCAAACTATTTAGGCGCGGTCGAGCCAAATTGCATAATGCTTACCGGCACCGGTACAACTTTTTGTACGGCTACCAGGGCGCAGCTTGGCTGGGTTGATTTAAATGCAAACAGCACTATGGATTTACTTGAGGTAAACCCATCGGGAACTGTAACTTTAGGAAGCAAAATATTAACGGGGACGGCTAGGGCAGGAACACCTGTTCCTGTTCCGTCTGATTTTGGGCCTTGTGACAGCACGGCCGAGGGGTTCACCATGAAAAATATATCCACGGTTTCGTACCGTGTTGACGGAGGAGACTGGATCCCGGCTGCTGCGGCAGACGGGAAATATGACAGCGCTTATGAGCCGTACACTTTCTATCCGACTGCAGAACAGGAAGCTTCTACTCATACTCTTGATATCAGATTTTCAGAGTCGCTGGGTTTAAGCACTACTATATCAACTACTGTCGGGAGCCTGGATGTCTTGACTTCCGTAAACAGGGCGGTTTGTTACCCTACTCCGTTTAATCCGAGAAACGTTTCCGGCGCCAAATTAAATATAGACACCGGCGCCGCAAATCAGTCTTTTACCGTGTCTATTTACAGCGTCTCCGGCGAAAAAATAAGAACTCTTTCTCAGGCGGGGACAGAAATTGATACGGAAACGGGTTTTGCTTCCTGGGACGGGAAGAATGCCGCCGGAGAGGAGGTTGCGAGCGGCATGTATTTTGTTGTGGCCTCTTCAGGCTCTAAGACTGCTAAAGGCAAGCTGCTGGTGAAGAAAAAATGAGAAAACAAAATTTAAAAATACTGCTGCTTATTACTTTTACCGCGTTCGTTTATGCCGGCGCGGGCAGTTCGGGAAATGAAGTGTTAAGAATAGATGTGGGTGCAAAACCTATAGGAATGGGCGGCGCTTTTACCGGGCTTGCGAATAATGCAGATGCAATATATTACAATCCGGCCGGGCTTGTGCAGGTGGAGGAGCTGGAGCTTTCACTGATGCACTCGGAATATATTGTAGATACCCATTGCGAGTATGTTGCCGCGGCCCTGCCTTTTAAAAATATGGCATTCGGCCTTAATACAGTTTTTGTGTGGAACAGTTTTGAAAAGCTTGATGATGTTAAATTCCCTCTCGGGGCTATACTTGTTTACTCTTCAGCTACAACTTTTTCCTGGGCTCTTACTCCTTTGCCTAAGGCAATGCCGGAGCTTTCTCTCGGGATAAACGCTAAATATACCTATATGTCTTTGGATGACTTTTTTCAAAGCGCGGTTTTTTTCGACCTCGGAGTGCTTTATATTTTCGAGAAAGATCTGAGTATCGGCTTTGTCGCGAAAAATTTCGGAGCGGTATTAAACGAGACGAGCGATCCGGCCCCTATGACTTTGAGATTGGGCGTATCCTACCTGCTCTCTCTACATGAACCTGAAAAGCAAAAAACAAGAAGCGTAGGAACCTATCCCCGGTCTTTTAGAGCGGAAACATCAAAAGGAAAACGGGAAAAAGGGAAAAATGACGGAAGATTTCAGGGAAAGGATTTAATTATTGCGGCAGATGTCGAAAGACCTCTGGCCGGCGACTTTTTAGAGTCATTTGGGGTCGATTATTTAGTTATGGAAGATTTAAATGCCCGCGCAGGTGTTTCTCTCAAAGGCGCCGAAATGAATATCGCCCTGGGGCTTGGTTATACATTTGAAAACTTGAAAATTGACTATTCCGTTATCTTCTCCCCGTGTTTCGGAATTTTACATTACCCGTCTTTAACCGTAGGTTTTTAAACCGGGAAATTCCCTGTTGTAGAAAACCGATTAAAGGCATATCTGTCAATAGTTTTTTGCTGGATTTCACTTTGAAGGCTTGAAAAAATACCTGTGAAAATGATATAATCCTTATATTAACGGTGGTTTTGCTTTTTGAAGCCGTTACTTGTTTTTTTTAAGGAGAATGTATGGATTTGTCTTTTATCAGCGTGGTTCCGGTCACTTACGGGATTTTTCTTTTTTTTGCGGTAATTGCTGTTGCTTCGGCATTTTTAGTGGTTTCAGTCAAAAGTGTCATGCATTCTGCTTTATTTTTAGCGGTATTTCTGCTTTCTGTCGCGGCAATGTTTTTTATTTTTGACGCGGATTTTCTCGGAATTGTACAGATCCTTCTTTATATAGGCGGAGTTATTGTCCTTATTCTCTTTGCTGTAATGCTTACCGCCAGGGTGCAAAGCCACCTTTTACAGCAGACCAACGAGCAGAAATTTACGGCGCTGATTGTGTGCGCGCTGCTTTTTATAATGCTTTCCTATCTGATATTAACCTCAGGAATCCAGGGTTTTGAAAAATCAGTTTTACAGGGGGGAATTACCAGGGATGTAGGACGGCTTTTACTCACGGTCTATGTGCTTCCCTTTGAAGCGGCTTCCCTGGTTCTCCTGGCCGCTTTGATAGGGGTAATGGCAATTGCAGGTAAAAAGGATGAATAATTTATTTTTTTATACAATATTAATAGTCAGTCTGGTGCTTTTTTTGATAGGTATATACGGTGTATTGACCAGAAGGAATGCCATCGGTATCCTTATGGCGATTGAGATTA
>JAZDIO010000240.1:0-8230 GCA_043804965.1 Candidatus Firestoneibacteriota bacterium
AGGCCTTCATATTCATGACCTGAAAGTTATGGAGGATCATCAGGCCCCGGGTCTCGGAGACTTAGATTATCGGCAGTTTTTGCCGTGCTTTTTAGATAAAAATATTTTAAAAGTATTTGAGGTTCATTCCTTTAACACAAAAGAACAGGTTTTAAACGGCAAAAGAATGTTGAGCGGCTTAGTAAAAGAATATATGTTGCAAAATCCGCCTCAGGCGGATGGGAGAATCCGGTAAATAATGCTGAAAAAGGTAATAGAAACAATAAATAAGAACAACCTCCTTAAAAAGGGAGATACTGTTTTAACCGCTCTTTCCGGCGGGCCGGATTCTACGGCATTGCTTTTTGTTTTACAGGAAATTAAATCAAAATATGACCTGAAAATCTTTGCTGTGCATGTGAATTACCGCCTCAGGGGGGCGGAATCCGAAAAAGATGAAATTTTTACGAGAAAAATTTGTTCAAAACTGAATATCCCTGTTGCCGTCTACTCTTTTAAAACCGGAGAAATAATCGGTAAAAGGTCTCTGCAGGATTTTGCAAGAGAACTGCGCTATAAAGTTTTTTTAGAAGAAGCGGAAAAAACAGGCGCTGATAAAATTGCGGTGGCGCACAATAAAAACGACAGAGTAGAAACTGTCCTTATGCGGTTTCTTCGGGGCAGCCATACTGCGGGATTGTCGGGGATGCCTGTAAAAAGAAAGATAACCGGAAATATAGAGCTTATCCGTCCTTTGTTTGATATTAAAAGAAAAGAAATAGAGGCCTACCTTAAAGGGAAAAACATCAAAGCGCGGACAGATAAGAGTAATTTAAAAACGGATTATTTAAGAAATAAAATAAGGTTAAAACTCCTGCCGCTTTTAAAGAAGGAATATAACCCGAAAATTGAAGATAATCTGCTCCGCTTATCAGTAAGGTCTTCTCTGGATGAATCCTATCTTTCCGGAAAGGCAAAGAAAAATATCAGAAAAAAGAATAAAGAATATTTTGTGTTGTCCGGCGTTTTTGAAAAAGCTCCTCCGGCTCTCCGTTACAGGATTTTGCGCGAGCTGATACGTTCTGCCAGGGGAAATCTCAGAGGAGTGGAAAACAAGCATTTGTCGGAGGTAATAAAAGGAAAAAAGAATGTTTCCTTTCCCGGCGGGCTGCAGCTTTTAAGGTCTTGCGGGAAACTGATTGCTGTTGATAGAAAAAACAAAAAAAAGCTGAATATTATCAGGCTGAAAGTACCCGGCCTCACATATTTTGGAAATTATGAGGTAACAGCGGCAACAAAAAGTAGGGTAAAATATTTTGGCGGCAGAAATAACGCATATTTTGATGCCGACAAAGTAAACTTTCCCTTAAGTATGAGAGCGCGGAAAGAAGGAGACAGGTTCGTCCCTTTTGGGATGAAAAGTTTTAAAAAACTACAGGACTATATGGTGGATGAGAAGATACCAAAGTATAGGAGAGCTGCTATACCTCTTGTGACCGACGGAAAAGGCAATATTTTGTGGGTGGCCGGTTATCGCGCAGATGAACGTTTTAAGGTGGAGCCAAAAACTAAAAGAGTGCTGCACCTGCGAATAAGAGAAGCGGCAGGTGTAAAGTAAAAAATTCTAAACTCGAAATTCTAAACAAATTCGAAAAGGAAAAAAGAAACAAAAAAGAAGAGAGTTTAATATTTTTCTTGTTTGATATTTGTCGGTTTTGTTTCGAGTTTTAAATTTGGTTTTAAGGAGGGCTGAAAATGTTAAAAAAAATACTTTCACTGCTTACACTTGTTGTTTTTCCGGTTTTTTGCGCGCCTCAGGGTTTTTCCCTGGAGGCCTACTCGGAAAAAGCGGAAGGGGCCTCAAAAGAGATAATGAAAGAAGTGACCTGGAGCTCTATCAAAACAAGGGAAGAGCTGCTTCTGGAATATATAACCGACAAAGGAAATACGGATCCGCTTAAATTGTTTTATTGCTCCAAACAGATAATTCAAAAAAGGGAAGAATCTATCCCTGATATTTTAAAAATACTTGCTGCTGCCGAAAATGATGAAAAGTTCGCCGGCCTTGCGCTTCCTCTTCTTTATACGAAAGACCGCAGAGTTGTGGCTCCGCTAAAAAAAATAATAGAAAACAAAGGAAAGAGTATGAAAACAAGGGGCCTTTCCGCCGCTATTCTGGCTACTTATGTTAAAAATGAAACTTACGCAAAAGATAAATGGAAAATTGCAAAACAGATGATCTATACTTCTGCATTTTTCCGTCTCGAAAAAAATGAAATAAAAAATCTTTTATCCTATGTAGATAAATTAAAATTCAGAGAGGATATAGGCGTGGATATGTTTATCTGGATGAAACCGGGAGTTTATAATTTTACCCAGCCGGTGGAAAATCCGGAGCTTCTTAATGATAGGGATAAAAAAGAAAAGAAAGAAGCAATATTAGACGACCTTAAATCCGATAAAAAAGATAAAAGAGAAAACGCTGTTTATGCAATGTTAAACCTTCCTTTTCCGGGAAGAGATAAACTTCTTGAAGATATCTCTAAGACGGATTCCGACACCGATGTTAGAAAAAGTGCAAAATTATATTTAATGCTCATAGAACGGCTAAAAGCGGAAAAAACCGTAAAATAAGCGCTTTTATTTTACGGGAATACCTGAATTCCGGACCTGAAAACGAAGTAGGAATATCCAAAATTAAAGCGTAGAGAGAACTGTATGCAAGATACTTATATCGGTGAATCAAGCCGGAAATCTCCTTAAAACCTCAATTCTTATCCGTTTAAGGCGGACGTTTTCTGCCGCGGATTTTGGATAAGATAAAACGGGATTGACAATGTATTATTTCTACTATATGATAAGAGTATAAGCTTGGTAAAGAGCGTTTTTTTAATATTTGACGGGAGGAAATTAAAGTGAGCAATAAAATCAAAACATTGTTATTATGGGTAATATTATTTGGAATCGCGATTTATTTTGCCATGTACTTCGGGAATTTTAAGAAAGGACCTGAAGTAATCAGTTACAGCGAATTTATGACTGCTGTTGGCGACGGCAAGGTGAAAGAAATCGTTGTACTGGAAGATCAAAAGAAAGTTGAGGGAAAGTATAGTACCCCTCCGCCTAATAGTTTTTACGCTTTTATCGGTTCTGATCCGGAAATGTGGAAGTTTCTCCGCGAAAAGAATGTCAAAGTTACGGTAAAAGCTCCGGAACAGGTGCCCCTCTGGCTTTCGATTCTTGTTAATGTCGGCCCGTTTTTAATTCTGGGTATAATTATTTTTGTGATTTGGAAGCAGATGCAGGGTGCCGGAAATTCCGCCTTTAATTTTGCAAAGAGCCGGGCAAAGCTTTTCTCTTCCAATCAAACGAAAGTTACCTTTGAAGATGTGGCAGGAGTGGAAGAAGCCAAGGAAGAATTAAAAGAGGTGATAGATTTTCTTAAAGAACCGACGAAATTTCAGAAGCTCGGAGGCAAGATTCCCAAGGGAGTCCTTCTTATCGGCGCTCCCGGTACGGGAAAGACTCTTTTAGCCAGAGCGGTTGCGGGAGAAGCAGGCGTTCCGTTCTTCTCTCTTTCCGGTTCTGACTTTGTAGAAATGTTTGTAGGCGTCGGCGCGGCCAGGGTAAGGGATTTATTTGAGCAGGGAAAAAAGAATGCGCCCTGTATTATTTTTATTGACGAGCTGGATGCCGTAGGACGCCGCCGCGGTTCAGGTCTTGGCGGCAGTCATGATGAAAGAGAGCAGACCTTAAACGCGCTTCTGGTTGAAATGGACGGCTTCGAAACGAACACCGGTCTTATTGTTGTTTCGGCGACCAACAGGGTTGACGTGCTGGATCCGGCGCTTCTTCGTCCCGGCAGGTTTGACAGACGCGTGGTAGTGGCGCTCCCTGATTATAAGGGCAGGGAAGCTATTATGAAAATACATACAAAAAAAGTGCCTCTTGATAAAAATGTTGATCTTTCAATTATCGCGCGCGGTACCCCGGGATTTACAGGCGCGGATTTGGCGAATCTTATAAATGAGGCGGCGCTGTTTGCGGCAAGGAATGACAAAAAGGAAATATCCCTTAAAGAACTTGAGAATGCAAAAGATAAAATTTATATGGGCGTCGAAAGAAAGAGCCTCATAATAAGCGATAAAGAAAAAAGAAATACGGCTTTTCATGAAGCCGGTCATGCTTTAATCGCCAACCTGCTGCCGGGCGCAGATCCTCTGCATAAGGTTACGATAATACCCAGAGGTGTTGCCCTGGGAGTTACCTGGAGATTGCCTGTTGAAGACCGGCATGGACGGGGCAAGAAGGAATTTATTACGGATATTATGATATCTCTGGGCGGGCGTATAGCGGAAGAGCTCTTTATGGAAGATATTTCCACCGGCGCAAGCGCTGATTTTCAGCATGTTACGGAAGTGGCGCATAAAATGGTGACTGCTTACGGTATGAGCGAAAAGCTGGGGACCAGGACCTATGGAAGGCCGGACAGAGAAGTGTTCCTCGGCGGAAGCTACATGCAGGAAAAGGATTATTCGGAAGATACTTCAAAAAAGATTGATGAAGAAGTGAGATGTATCATAGAAGATTGCTACAATAAAGCAAAAAAACTTCTTACTAAAAATAAAGCCAAGCTGGAAAAGATAGCTTTGGCTCTCCTGGAAAAAGAAATGCTGGATGGCGCAGAGGTAGAGGAGATTATTACGGGTAAAAAAAGAATACCGAAAGAACCTCCCGTTCCTCCCGTGACCGGAAATACTGTTCCTGCTATAACGGAAGAAAAGAAAGAAGCGGTAAAGCAGGAATTAAAACCTTCGCCGACTCCAAATACGGATGCGGGGAAAGCATGAATAAAGTAAAGATAGAAAAAGCAATCAGAGATATACTGCTTGCCATTGGGGAAGACCCGAACAGGGAGGGGCTGAAGGAAACTCCGCAGCGCGTTGCCCGCATGTATGAGGAAATTTTCAAAGGCGTCGGCATGGATCCGACAAAGGAATTAAAAGTTCTCTTTACGGAAGAGCACGATGAGATGGTTTTACTCAAAGAAATTCCTTTTTACTCCATGTGCGAGCATCACCTGCTTCCTTTTATCGGTAAAGCCCATGTGGCTTATATTCCTGTTAATAACAAGGTACTGGGGCTTTCAAAAGTAGCGCGTCTCGTTGATACCGTTTCCAAACGCCCTCAATTACAGGAGCGCTTGACCAGCCAGATAGCGGATACTTTGATGAAAACGATAAAACCTAAAGGGGTGCTGGTAGTAGTAGAGGCCGAACACCTTTGCATGACCATGAGGGGAATAAAAAAACCCGGCTCAAAAATGGTGACCTCGGCGGTAAGAGGGCTCTTTAGAAAAAGCCAGGCTACGAGAAGCGAAGCGCTGGCCTTAATCCGCGGCTCATGACAAAAAAGCACTTTATTTGCGGCAAATTTTATTTTGATCTTTCTGAAAAAACCCTGGTTATGGGCATTTTAAATGTAACCCCTGATTCTTTTTCCGACGGCGGAATGTTTTTTAATAAAGAAAAAGCTGTTGCGCGCGCCGTTCAAATGGCAGAAGAAGGTGCGGATATTATAGATATCGGAGGGGAGTCTACAAGGCCCGGAGCTGCTAAAATAAGTGAAAAAGAAGAAATAAAAAGGATCCTTCCTGTAATAAAAAAAACAGTAAAAAAGATCAAGATTCCAGTTTCAGTAGATACTTGTAAATATGGAGTTGCGAAAGCAGTTCTGGAAGAAGGAGCTTCTATAATAAATGATATTAGCGGCCTCCGGTTTTCTCCAAAAATCGCGGAGTTAACAGCAAAGACAAAAGCCGGTTTGATACTGATGCATATAAAAGGCACGCCTTCAGATATGCAGCAGGATCCAAAATACAAGGATGTGAGCGAAGAAATAAAAAGTTATCTTAAAGAAAGTGCGGAGACTGCCCTTAAGGCGGGGAACAAAAAAGAAAATATTATTATTGATCCCGGTATCGGTTTTGGAAAAACATTGGAACACAATTTAATAATATTGAAAAACCTCCGGGAGTTTGTTAAACTGGGCTATCCGGTAATGCTGGGGGTTTCAAGAAAATCTTTTATAGGGAAAATATTAAAAACGGAGAGTAATCAGCGCCTTGAAGGTTCGCTTGCGGCGGCGGTGCTTTCCGTAAAAGAAGGAGTTTCCATTATCCGTGTTCATGACGTAAAAGAGACTGTCAGAGCGCTTAAGGTTGCGGAAGCCATATTGAAGGTGTAAATGGAACAGTTTTTCATAACAATATTAAGCCCGTTCAAAGCAATGGTTCTGAAGGATATCTTTCAGATACTCATCCTTTATATAGTTTTTTATTACCTGTTAATTCTGCTTAAAGAAACAAGAACCATGCAGATGCTCAAAGGCTTGGCGCTCCTTCTTGGAGTGTCCCTTCTTGCCAGCATATTTCAGTGGCACACCATTAACTACTTCCTGAAAAATATATGGCCTATCTGGATTATCGCTTTTACAATCCTTTTTCAGCCGGAATTACGCCAGATATTGGTGGATATAGGCAACAGGAGGATTAAATTTAAAACTATCTTTAAGACCGAAGATGCGATCTATGATGAAATTGTGAGTACGGTAAAGCAGATGTTAAGAAAGCGTACGGGCTGCCTTGTGGTGATTGAGAGAAATACCGGGCTGAAAGAGTTTATTGATACCGGCAGCAAAATTAACTCGGATATTAACTCTGCGCTTTTAATGACTATTTTTACTCCAAAAACCCCGCTGCATGACGGAGCGGTAATAATTAATCACGGCAAGATAATAGCCGCAGGTTGTATACTGCCTCTTACCCAGAAAACGGATATAGATATAGAACTGGGAACCAGGCATCGCGCGGCGCTGGGCATTACTGAAGAAACAGATGCGGTTGCAATCGTTGTTTCCGAAGATTTAAGAAATGTTTCTTTAAGCGTAAACGGAAAGATTACCCCCGTAGAACCGGATAACCTGAAGGAGATGCTTGCGCTTTATGCCTCTAAAACGAATTGAAGCGGAAAGAATAACGCAAATGCTTAAGGATTCTTTTAGTAAGAATCTAAGGTATAAGATTATTGCCCTTATCATAGCAATTGCGGCTTGGGCGTATGTATCTATAGATGAAAATGTTACCGTAAAGCTGGATGTGCCGCTAAAAGTTGAATATTCCGATGATACAGGGCTGGTAGCGGTCGGCGATATTCCTAAAGATGTCACAGTTACCCTTTGGGGGCCGATAGATACAGTCAGGGCTTTGGGACCTTCCCAGGTAAAAGCAACGCTGGATATTGGAACACCCGTAAAAGGCGATATGAAATTTGAATTAACCCCGCGGCATGTTTACGTTCCCGCAGATAATGTTAAAGTGTTGAAAGTTGCCCCGTCCAAGATAAAACTTAACTTCCAGAAATACACCGAGAAGAAGTAATGGCTAAACTTAATGTTAATATCGATCATGTGGCGACTTTGCGCCAGCAGCGGCTCGGGAAAGAACCCTCAACGGTAAGAGCGGCAAAAGTCGTGGAAGCGGCAGGCGCCGACGGAATTACCATACATCTGAGAGAAGACAGACGGCACATTCAGGACTTTGATGTTTATGCAATAAAAAATATCGTGAAGACTAAGTTAAACCTGGAAATGGCGGCTTCGGAGGAAATTATTAAAGTAGCTTTAAAAGTAAGTCCCGATTGGGTGACTCTGGTGCCGGAAAAAAGACAGGAACTTACGACGGAAGGCGGCCTGGATGTTGCCGGGCAAAAAAATAAATTAAAAAAAATAGTTAAAAAATTCCATAAGAAAAAAATACTAGTTAGCATGTTCGTTGATCCGGATATTAGACAGGTGAAAGCTTCGAAGGATGCAGGAACGGATTTTATAGAAATTCATACCGGTACTTACGCTGATGTTAGGACAAAAAAAGCCGAAGATAAAGAATTCCTGAAGATAAAAAAAGCCGCTATTCTTGCCAAGCTTCTGGGTCTCAGGATAAATGCCGGCCATGGTTTAAATTACAAAAATGTAAAACGTCTTCGGAAACTTAATATTATAGAGGAGTTTTCAATAGGGCATAGTATAATGTCGGATGCAATTTTTTCGGGATTAGAAACAGCTGTTAAGAAGATGATAAAGCTTGTGAAATAGTAAATAGTCCATAAGCAAAACTTTTCTCGATATGAAAGATATTTAGATGCCAACATTCGTTGACAAAGCGAGATAAAGTTCGTAAGGTCTGTAAAGTCAG
>JAZDIO010000241.1:0-8660 GCA_043804965.1 Candidatus Firestoneibacteriota bacterium
AAAGATTATTAAATCCGGGGTATACTTTGCTATCAGTTTTTTTGCGGAGTTTACGTCTATTTTATAAGGGTTATCGGAAAGTACCGGGAAGTTAATTATTGCCGGTTTTTCCGTTACAGGGTCAATTTGAACAAAATTATTGAGCGCTCCCATAGGCTGGGCGGAAAGATGACCACCTTTTATCAAATGATTATTCATAACGTTTTTTAAACGCCTTGGTTCTATTTTTTTATTATCCCTGTTGATAAAGTCGAGCATGGCCGCAAAAACAGCCGTATTTGCCATCTGTCCGGAAATTACTTTTGTTTCAACATTTTTGCAGCCTAAATATTTTCTGAATTCAAAAACGAGCAGATCTTCTACTTCGGAAATAAAATCCGTTCCCTGATAATAAAATACCTCTGTGTCGTAAAAGGATTTTACTTTTTTGTGCTCTCCGTAACGGAAAGAGGGATCCATAACGGCAAGAAGGCGCGCTGCCGGCGAATGCGTCTGTTCTGAGGGAATCAGATTTATACATTCTTTCTGCCTCCAAACTGTATTATTAAACGCTTTGTCAAGCAGATCTCCTGCCTTTTCTTTATAGGATTTGCCGTTTGGCGTTTTTACTTCTATAGTATGGTCCGCAAGTATTGGCCTGGCATAAGGCGGAGCATCGGCCCTTAAATGCCATTTTACAATAAGCGCATCTGCTTTTACACCGCGAATGTCAACCTGGAGCTTATCGCCTTCACTTAGGTCAGAATCGATAAGAGCCAACCCAATTGCCCGCATTCCGCGTTCTTCGGAAATATCGGTTGAGAGTCCTTCGCCTTTTGTTTTAAAATAGGGAATCATTGTGCCGCTGGTTACATACCCGGCGGCTTTTTCTCCCTTGAAAACTTTAAATCCCTGACGGGCTATACCTCTTCCTATTACTGCAAACGGCATGACCCGTTTTGAAAGATTGTTGATATCAGAATAATCTTTTTTAGAAAGTTTTTTTTGTGCTTCAAATTGTTTTAGAAGCGCGTCTTTACCCAGAAAATTTTCTTTTAAAGGGGAAAAACTGACGGCAAATTTTGAAAGAGGAACGGCAAAAATCGGAATTTCTTTACCTTCTTTATCCACCCCGAGCTCATGCCCGTATAAAGGAAGGCCGCTTTCCAGTCTTAAGGTGTCTCGGGCTCCAAGTCCTATCGGCAGGGCTCCTTTTTCTATAAATGCGTCCCAGATTTTAAGAGCATTTTCGCGGGCAATAAAAAATTCAAAACCAAGAGGCTCTCCCGTATATCCTGTCCGGGCTGCGAGTATTTTACTGCCTCTTATGGTTATCGAGCTCATTGCGTTTTTAACAGGTTCGGGAATTCTTCCTCCTTCCAGGAGAGACGAAAGAATAGTTTTAACTTTCGGGCCCTGCAGGGAAAGCATTGCTATTTCTATGGACTTGTCTTCGAACTCCACGCCGGAGGAATATCTTTTCGCGATATGGGAAAGATGTTCCCAATCGCGAAGTTGATTACCTGCGTTTACAACGAGAATATACTCGGTGGGGGTGAATTTGTAAAGATAGGCGTCGTCAATTGCTCCGCCGTTGCTGTTTTGAATCATTGTATATTGCGCCTGATTAACATCCAGCGCCGCCGCATTATTGGTAAGCACATGCTGCAGGAAAAGCAGAGAGTTTTTTCCCCGAATTACAAAACGCCCCATATGGGATACATCAAAAAGCCCTGCGCTCCTTCTGACAATAAGATGTTCTTCGAGGATACCGCGCGGGTAGTTTAAAGGCATATTCCATCCGCCAAAGTCTGTCATAGTTGCGTTAGCGGCGTTGTGTTTGTCAAAAAAGACCGTTTTCAAAAGTTCAGACACGACCCCTCCCTTATCAAGCGTCCTTATTCCCATATTTTCCTTATTTGGATGAAAAAATGAAACACATTATTACCCCGAAGGAAAACACTTAACTAGTATGATATATTATTGAAATTGAAAAAGCAATATAATATGACGGGAAGAAGAGCAAGCCCTGCCCGCGAATGCCGCGAGCGGCACAGGGGTTTCTTATTGAAATATAGCGGCTTTTACTGTAAAATAATCTAAATCGATAAAATCACGAAAAACCCGCATATAGCGGGTACATTGGAGGAAATTATGCAGTTAGCAAAAAGAATGGGCAGGCTTGGAACGGAAACAGCTTTTGAAGTTGCGGCACTTGTGGGAAAACTGAGATTACAGGGAAAGGATATCATTACTTTCGGGCTGGGAGAGCCGGATTTTGATACTCCGATGAACATTAAACAGGCTTGTATCAAGGCGCTTAATGAAAATCAGACACATTATACTACCAGTAACGGTATACTTTCACTCCGGCAGGCGATAGCTAAAACTGCAGGAGAATTTCGAGGAATGGAATACGATGCCGATGAAGTGGTGGTCTCTCCCGGGGCAAAGCCGATACTTTTTAACGCAATAATGGCGCTTGTGGACGAAGGTGACGAGGTTATTTATCCGAATCCCGGGTATCCTATCTATGAATCAGTTGCAAACTTTGTAGGTGCGAAATCAATCGCCCTGCCGCTCTGGGAAAAGAACAATTTCTCCTTTGATGTGAAGGTTCTTAAAAAACTGGTCAATAAAAAGACAAAAATGATAGTGCTTAATTCCCCGCAGAACCCGACAGGCGGCGTGCTTTCCCTGAAAGATCTTGAGGAAATTGCAAAGCTTGCCAGGGAGTTTAACATTTGGATACTTACCGATGAGGTTTACGGCAGAATACTTTATGACGATAAGTTTGTTTCTATTGCCTCGCTTCCCGGGATGAAAGAAAGAACCATCGTGGTGGACGGTTTTTCAAAAACCTATGCCATGACAGGCTGGCGTCTTGGCTACGGCTTAATGCCTAAGGAACTTGCGCCATATATAGCAAAACTTGAAACTAACGCAAACTCCTGCACTAACGCTTTTGTACAGCATGCGGGATTGGAAGCGCTTCTTGGAAAACAGGATGAAGCGGCTAATATGGTCGTGGAATTTAAAAAGAGACGCGACCTTATCGTTAAACTCTTGAACGAAATCAAGGGTTTTAAATGCCAGATGCCAAAAGGCGCCTTCTATGCGTTTCCGAATGTTACCGAAGCCTGCAAGAATCTGGGGTTAAAAACCGCGAAAGACCTGCAGGGTTTCCTTCTTGAAAAAGCCGGGATTGCCGTACTTGCCCGCACTTATTTTGGCCCGAAGAATGAAGGTGAAATTGATGAGTACATCCGCTTGTCCTATGTGAGCAGCCTTGATAATATAAACAAGGGCGTTGAAAGGATGAAAAAAGCGATAGAAAGCAAGTGAAACTCAAGTACAAAGTACAAATTACGAAGTACAATATAATGAGGATAATTATTTGAAGATACTTAATATAATGTCCCGGTCGGTTGTTACCGCGCCGGGCAATACGTTGGTACAGGATATCTGCCGTTTGATGGAAAAAAATAAGATCGGCTCTGTTGTTATTGTTAAAGATAAAACGGTATCTGGAATTATTACGGAAAGAGATATTGTAAGTTTTATCGGCCAATACGGATGCAGCGTTCTGTCGCAGAAAAAAGCTTCCGAGATAATGGTAACACCGGTTTTTACCATGTCGCCAAAGCTGGAAACCAGCGCGGCTATGCAGTTTATGGTTTCCAAAAGGATCAGGCGCCTTCCGATAACGGAGAATAAACGGCTGGTCGGTATTATTACTTACGGCGATATCATAAGAGAAGTTCAAAAAGACCTCGCAGAAGCCCAGTTAAAAACCCAGCAATTAAAACTGGAAGTTTCCAAAGACGGGCTCACTCATGTTTTTACGCAAAAATATTTTAAAACATTTCTGGATCGCGAAGTAGAAAGAGTGAAAAGGTACGGGGGGCTGCTTGCTTTATTAATGGTGGATGTAGACCACTTTAAGAAGGTTAACGACACCTACGGCCATGATGCCGGAGATTATATACTTATAAAAGTTTCGGAACTTATAAGGAAAAATACCAGAAAGATCAATGTTATCGGCCGTTACGGCGGTGACGAATTTTCGATAATTGCCCCGATTTCCGATGTTGAGAGCGCGAAAAGGCTGGGAGACCGCCTGCGGCAATTTGTAGAGCAGACCAAGTTTCATTATCAGGGGCAAATTATCAGGGTTACGCTTTCTATCGGCGTAGCCGGCTGGGATAAATCCATAATTGACGGCAGGAGTTTTATTGTAAAAGCGGATAAAGCTTTGTATAAATCAAAGCATGCCGGCAGAAATACGGTAAGCATTGCCTGACTTTTTATGAAAAAAGAAAATCAATGGAATTTTAAGAAAGAAATAATAAGAAAATCCATCCACCTGTTTTCAGTAATTTTTCTTATTGCCTATGTGCTGGTTTCAAGTTCCGTTAATCATAAAGTAGGCCTTTTATTTCTTTCTTTCCTGCTGGTTATTCTTTTTGAACTGGAATACGCGAGAGTAGAGGTTGGCGCTAAAATTCCCTTTTTTCGAAAGCTCTGGGAGTACAGAAGAGACAAGGAAAAACATCACATGGGCGCGGAGATTTACTTTTTGCTCGGCGCTATTATTTCTCTGGCTATTTTTGATCTTCGTATCGCCGCCGCGGGCATTCTTATGGTTACTTTCGGAGATATGGCAGCCGCGATAATAGGCACCTATTTTGGAAAAACTCCGCTTCCTTATATAAAAGATAAGGCGTGGGAAGGGTTTCTCGCGGAATTAGCGGTGGATTTTGTAATCGGGGTCATGGTTCTTAGACAGCCGATAAACGGAAAAATGTGGTGGGATACTTCGTGGCTTCCCGCGGGAGAGCCGATGTGGCTCATTATTGTTGTAATGGCCGTTACCGCTGCGATAGTAGAAACTGCGGTAAAAAAACTGGATGATAACCTGCTCGTTCCTGTGATAGCGGGATTTAACGGGGAGATAATACTGCTGCTTTTAAGGGGCTATTTTTAAACAGAATGACGAAGTACAAATGACAAATTACAATATGAAGAAAGCGGCAAAGTGCTGCCGCAATATTAAATAAAATAAATTATGAAAGCGGAATGTGTTTATCCGCTAACGACATATTGTCCTTTGTCATTCGTAATTTGTAATTTTAACAGGGGAGATGAAGAACATGTCCACAAATCTCGTAGGTCTGGGTATTGATATTCATAAACTAAAGCATGGGCGGAATCTTATTCTCGGCGGAGTGCATATTCCTTTTTCACTCGGGCTGGACGGGCATTCGGATGCGGATATTTTATGCCATGCGATAATTGACGCTCTCCTTGGCGCGGCAAATGGAGGGGATATCGGTACGCTTTTTGGCGTGGACCTTCCGGAATATAAGAACGCCTCAAGCTTGGCCCTTCTTCAGCATGTCGGAAAAAAATTGAAAAAAGATTATAAAATAGTAAATATTGATTCTGTAATAACGGCGGAGAAGCCCAGACTTTCGCCATATATTCTGGAAATGAAAGAAAACATCGCAAAAATGCTTTCAATTGAGCCGGAACAAATCTCCATAAAATTCACGACAGCAAAAGGACTTGGAGATATCGGCAGCCAAAAAGCAATGCAGGCGCAAGCCATCGTAAATTTGACAAGAAAACGCAAAGGGAGCTTTAAAAATTGAAAAAATGTGTCTTTTGTAAACTGATAAAAGAAATTAAGAAAGGGAAAGGCAGATCATTTATTGCTGAGTTAAAAAACTCTTATGCCCTCCTTGCCGTCAGGCAATATTTTAAAGGATATTGCATTCTCTTTACAAAAAGCCATAAAGAGCATACGCATAAAATCCCGATGAGGGTTCAAAAGGGTTTGTACGAAGATATGATGAGGGTGGCTGCGGCTATCGACAAAGTTTTTAAGCCTGCAAGGTTTAACTATGAGAATCTCGGCAACAGCACGAATCATATCCACTGGCATGTGATACCGAGATACAAGAATGATAAATATAAAAAACTCCCCATCTGGCAGATCCCGGAGAAAGTAAGGAAAGGGAAATTGACAGCAAAAGAAGTTGAAGAGATAAAGAAAAAATTGAAAAAGTATTTGCAATTTAACTGTTCATAACGGAAATGGTATACTAACTTGACAAATGGTATATTAATTGGTATACTATGTCCAGGTAAAAAAATGAGATCTTTTGCAGAGCAAAACATAAAACTTCCCATAAATATTGTCTGGCTTATAAGTTCTATTTCCGAGTTTAAGGGAAAACAGGACCTTTACGCCGGGCGGTCTCCGGAGATTCTAAAATCCCTTCTTGAAATGGCTATAATAGAAAGCGCCGAATCCTCAAACAGGATAGAAGGGGTGAGTGTTGATGAAGGCCGGCTTAAACCCTTGCTGATAGAACATAGCAAACCGCGCGACAGGTCTGAAGAAGAAGTTGCCGGGTACAGAGAAGCGCTTGATTTAATCCATAAGAACAGAAGGAAACTTAGTATCGCTCCGAAATTTATACTCAAACTGCATAGCTTGTCGAGAGGTACTGTCTGGGATGCGGGAAAGTGGAAAGAAAAAGATAATGAGATAATAAAACGGTATGCAAATGGCCGGGTGGAAATCGTCTTTCGGCCTGTCAGCGCGAAAGAAACTCCAAAAATGATAGAACAGCTCTGTCTGGCTTACAGAAACAGTAAATTTCCTCCGCTTTATGCGATTGCGTGCCTGGTTCTGGACTTTCTCTGCATCCATCCGTTCCGTGACGGAAATGGCAGGATCTCCCGCCTTCTTACTCTGGCCGCACTTTATCAGCACGGTTATGAAGTCGGAAGATATGTCAGTATTGAGAAGATTGTCGAAAAATCTAAAGAGACATATTACGAAAGTCTGAATAAGAGCTCAAAGCGCTGGCAGGAAGGCAAACACGATACTTCCTATTGGACAAGCTACTTTTTGGGCACTATAATAGGAGCATATAAAGAACTGGAAGAGCGCACCATCGCACTAAAACCGGTGCGGGGCGCGAAAAGAGAAATGATAATAAATACAATTAAAAAACAGATCGCCGACTTTAATATATCGGATATTCAGAAAGAACTCCCGGCTGTCAGCCGGATAATGATAAAAAAAGTTTTGGATGAAATGAAAGAAAAAAAAGAAATAACCCTGTTAAGCAAAGGCCGTCTTGCAAAGTGGAAATTTACAAAAAAGAAGTAATGTCGCTCGTATTTTTTCCGCGATACTTCAAAAAAAAGGAAAAACACCATGACAACCAGAGTACGTTTTGCTCCGTCTCCGACGGGGTACATGCATATAGGAAATGCCCGGACGGCGCTTTTTAATTATCTTTTTGCAAAAAAAACCGGGGGGATTTTTGTTCTCAGAATTGAAGATACGGACCGGGAGAGATCTACGCCTGAAGCGGTTAAGGTGATTGTGGATTCCCTCGAGTGGCTGGGATTGGACTGGGACGAGGGATACTTTGGCGCAGATAACGAAAAAGGGGATTTTGGGCCTTATACACAGATGAAGAGGCTTGTTAGGTATAATAAATATTTAGACAAGCTTTTAAAGGAAAAAAAGGCATATTATTGCTTCTGTTCTCAGGAAGAAGTCGAAGTGGAGCGGCAGAAATCTGTTAAAGCGGGAACACCCTATAAATACAGCGGAAAATGCAGAAGTCTTACGGAACAGGAGATTCAGGAAAAACTTGCGAGAAAAGAAAGATTTGTCGTCAGGTTCCAGGTAGCCGAAAATGTTCTCGTAAAGTTCACGGACCTGGTAAGAGGTCCGGTGGAATTTAACACCAAAGAAATTGGGGATTTTGTTATTGCGCGTTCTGACGGTGTGCCTATTTATAATTTTGCCGTTGTTATTGATGATCACCTGATGAAAATAACGCACGTGATAAGAGGGGAAGACCATCTTTCTAATACTCCCCGCCAGGTACTCTTATATCAGGCCTTTGGTTTTTCTTTACCGGAATTTGCGCACCTTTCAATGATACTCGGCGCCGACAGGAGCAAGCTTTCAAAGCGGCACGGAGAAACCTCGCTCCTTGCTTACCGCGATAAAGGTTTTTTACCCGAAGCGGTGTTCAACTACATGTCGCTTCTCGGTTGGTACCCAAAAGACGGCGTGGAAATAAGAACAAAAGAAGAGATATTTAAAAATTTTGATATAAAAGATGTCGGACATAGCGGTTCTATATTTGACGAGAAAAAACTCATCTGGATGAACCACGAATATATTATGAAACTGCCGGAAGAGGTTTACCTGAAATATGCACTCCCTTATCTTTCCGGGATTGAGAAGAGCGAAGAATGGAAAAAAGATGTTCTGCTTAAAATAAAGACCGGGGTAAAATCTTTCAGTCAGATACCTGAACTTGCTTCCGTATTTACCGAAGCAAAAGCCGTGGATCAGAAAGCCGTTAATGTCTGGAGTGGAATAAACAATGCAACAGTAACTATCAATGCTTTCATTGAAGTATTAAAAGCGAATGAGATAACAAAAGAAAATTGTAAAGCACTGATAGCCGAAGCCGGAAAAAAATCAGGAGTGAAAGGTAAAGACTTGTTTATGCCTATCCGTATTGCCATTACCGGGGCAGAACACGGGGAAGAGCTTGCAAATGTTCTCCCTGCTCTTGGTTCCGCGGAATGCATTAAAAGAATGGAAGATAATCTGAAAAGATATAGAAGATAAAATT
>JAZDIO010000242.1:0-5123 GCA_043804965.1 Candidatus Firestoneibacteriota bacterium
AGAGGCTGTGTCAAAAGTCGTAAAAGTCCGTCATTCTGAGGCCGCAGGCCGAAGAATCTCGACGATAAAAGAGATCCTTCACTGCGTTCAGGATGACGAAAATGCACTTTTGACACAGTCTGGAAAGCGGGAATCCAGAAATTCACGACGATGTATACTGGATTGCCCGGTCAAGCCGGGCAATGACAACGAGACTTTACCCCTGTTCACTCACCGATTACAAAAAACACTAAAAAAGATGGTTTCACCCTAAAAGTCCGAGTATTTAATGGCAATAGCTTATGCCGCGGTATCGTTTTGATTGCCTTGATTTAAGTAACTATAGACTTTGCCTATGGCTAAATGGTCAACTTCAGTAAATTGCAGTCCTGTCTCATATAGCTGTATATTTTCTTTTATCGTTCCGAAAGACTTGGTCCAAAGAACCTCCCCTTCTCCCTTAATAGCTTTTTGGGGGTTGTTAGGAATGGTTATTTCTAACTCTAAGATTGTTCCCTGGGCAAGTTTCTCGGCCAGACATATACCCGCGCCGCCGCCGCTTATATTTTTGGCGATAGTTTCAATCTTTTGTTTGTCCCGGCCTTTTACTCCATAGCGGATATTTACGATATCACTGACTCTATGCAATAATCTTCTATCTTTTTCGCCCATGGCTTTGCCCTCCTTTAAATTTATTTTTGGTGATGAAAATTTACCAGAGATTCCCCATCGAAGAAAAGGTGCTGAGTTTCTGCCAGATAGTCTACATTAATAGGCAAGTTGGGATAGCGGCCGCGATAAATCCATTCTTCTTTTATTGTGCCTGGTTGAGAGTCCAGGACTTTAATTTCGTCAGCGTTGCCCCATAATGATTTAACCTCTTCTTTAGGCATTCCGATACGCAGGGGACTTTCTCCCAGCGGTTGGCGTATTATTTCGTTCGGTGTGGGAGGCTTAATTTCCGAACAGCCGTTTAGAAAAATAATCAGTCCGGCTAAAAACAACTCCTTGAGACACAGTCTTTTCATCTATTCCCTCCCTCACTCAGTGTTAGGATGGTGTGTTTGGATAAAGTTCCCTAAGATGTCTTTGTCTTCTTTCTTAATATGGACGAACCGGATTCCTTCGTTAAAAAACCGTTCGCTGTCGTCTTTCTGCGCGGTGTCTTGCGGCATTTCTTTTTCCCAGATAATTTCTCCCTCGGTAAGAATTGTTTTGTTCTGCCCGGGCAAATTAAGCTGCAGATATATTTTAGTCTCGGGAAGTAATTTCTCGTTTAGCACTAAGTTTATTCCGCCCAGACTAACATTCTTACAGATAGAGGCTTTATGGTTGTTAGCAGGAGTTTCTGTAATCACTTCGTATAGAACTTCTAATTCTGTATCTATACGGATAGTTTGCCTTCTTTCGACGGTGCCGCACCAAAATTCATTTGCTTTGACCAGTTTTCTTTCTTGCCGGTGTTTTTTCTTTTCTTCAGAATTGACTGCGGCTAATAGCAATAGTAAAAAAGCTATTATCCCTATTTGGACGGCGAGCATATTTTATTCCTTTTTGTTCGATGGTGAAAAGCGCTCGGATACAATTTGACTCACTAATTGTCCGGAGGCCTTGCCTTTTATTTTCTCCATCGTTAATTTGATTACTGTCCCTGCTGTTTTTTTATCTTGAGGGTTCATTTCTGAGACAACCAGGTCAACTACTGCGGTAATTTCCTCCGGAGTTAATTGCGGAGGAAGGTATTTTTTTATGATTTCCAGTTCTTTTGATTCTTTTTCTACGAGTTCCTGTCTGGCTCCTTTCTGGAAATATGCGATTGAATCCTGACGCTGCTGTAATTGTTTCCTGAGGATGGGGATAATTTCCTCGTCAGTTAAGCTTGCTCTGCCTTTTTTCTCGATTTCTTTATTCTGGATAGCGGCCTTAAGCATTCTCAAAGTGGAGACAGTTAACAGGTCTTTTTGTTTTAAGGCTCCGATAAAGTCTTTTTCAATATTTTCTTTTATTCCCATTGTCCGGCCTTTCTATCTTGTTTATAGTATAGGAGTAATGTTAGGTTTTAGAAAGTAAAGCGCATTAAATCAAAGGCTGCTTTTACTTCTCCCTCTTTAAATATTTTCCGGGCTTGTTTAACTGCTTCTTCCGGCTGGCATACAGGATAAAGATGTGACAAGATGAGTTTCTTGCAGTGACAAGCTTTAGCGATTTCCGCGGCTTCTTGCGGGATCAGATGGCCTTTTGCTTTCAATTCGTTAGGGAAAGAACAATCCAGGATGAGGATATCCGCGTCTTTTCCCAACGCGATTATGTTTTCACACATTTCGGTGTCTCCGGAATAAACGACTACCGCGTTTTGAGATTCTATCCGGTAGCCCATGCTTTCCGGCGTGTGCTGGGTATGCAGCGCGCGAATATTCAGAGAGCCGATTGTTAGGCTTTGTTCCTCTATTTCCTGCAGGTATATTTGATACGCTTCCGGGTTGAGGACACTGCCATAGACGTTTAACAATCCATGATATAAATTTTTTAAGCCTTTGGGGCCAATGATACTTAGTTTTTTAGTGCGCAAAGATAAGTTGTATTTTGCGGCAAACAGCAAGACTGCTAAATCCAGGGTATGGTCGGGATGAAAATGAGTATAAAAAACATAAGGAATGTCATGATACGTGATGCCTGATTCCAGTAATTTTTTCATTATTCCGGGTCCGGTATCAAAAAGTAACCGTTCTTTTTGTACTTCTATCAATATCCCGGCAGCATTTCTTTGCAGATTGGGAATTCCTGTCCCTGAGCCAAGTATTGTTATTTCCATACGATTATTCCGGTAGCGTATTTTTTAAAGGGCATTCATTGCAACGCGGCGTTGGCCGGCAGAAATCTTTTCCCAGCCGGACGAATAAAGCATGATATTCATTAAAAAGACGAACATCCCGGGGTAAATTATTTTCAAATAAAGATTGTATTTGCGCGTAGCTGTCGGTTGATTTGCTTAAGTTATGACGGCAAAGAAATCTCTTAGTGTAAGCGTCTACTACAAAGCTGGCTTTCTTCGCGGCGTATAACACTATACTGTCTGCTGTTTCGGGACCGATACCTTTAATTCGGAGCAGCCGATCTCGCAGTGTTTGTTTTTCTAACGCGAGAAACGAAGATAACCTTCCGTTAAATTCGTTGAATAAGACATCTAAAAAATTCTTAACCCTGGCGGCTTTGATATTATAATATCCGCAGGAACGGATAAGTCCTGCCACAATTTTTATATCCGTACCGTATAGTTTTTCGGGAGATAGAATTCCTTTAGTTTTAAGTTGCAAAATCGCTTTCTCTACGTTGGTCCATGCAGTATTTTGGGTGAGGATAGCCCCCACTATTACTTCAAATTCGTCTTTAGCCGGCCACCAATATTGAGGCCCAAAATAGGAGTAAAGTGTTTGATAAATTTTTTTTAAGAAACAGGACGTATTAGTATGTGTCATTAAACCCGGATTTTGCATTAGCGGCTTGAAACTTAGTGGGTTAAGTATTACCTAAGGCACCTATTTGATTAAGCAGTTCCTCAGAAACAAACATAGGGCATTTCGCTCTTAAAGCTAAGGCGATACTGTCACTTGGCCGGGCGTCTATGATTATTTCACTGCCGTTATGGTTGTTTAAAATCAACTTGGCGTAAAATGTATTTTCCTGGAGTCTGTCGACAATTACTTTTTTTAAAGTTGCTCCTAACTTTTCGATAGTGTCATTAAGCAAATCATGAGTCATTGGCCTGGGCGGTTGAATTCCGCTGATCTTTAGCTTAATAGCGGAGGCTTCGGGGATGCCTATTATAATGGGAAGAGTGCGTGTCCCGGATTTTTCCTTTAAAACCACCATTTGTTCGCCGCGTTTTTCGTTCATCACTATTCTAATTAATTCCATCTCTATCCCGGTCATTATTTTTTCTCTTTCTTATTATATTTTTGAAACAACGATGAAAACAAGTATACCAAAAAAGAAAAATATTGTAAAGAAATATCGTCAGGGGATATTGTTTACGTAACTTATGTATTTAATAAGAGATAAGACGCGGCAAGGGAAGCGGATAACTATGCGGTTTGAGTGGGAAATTTCTCAAAGAAAAGCCTTTTTAAGCGGGGCTTGACACATAATGAGCGATTCTTTCTTTATCTTTGTCCGAGATATCAGTAAAGTAAATAGCCACATTTTGATAAGCAGTTTTTGCCTGCTCTAAAATTGTTGGTTCGGACCGGACTATTACTCCTGAGCATTTAATCTTTTCATTGCATATAGGCAACAGAATAAGTATTTTAACCTTAGACATCAGCGGCAGGGGTTTATTCACACAGCAATATACTCCGGAGCAGCTTATATTTTGGGTTGCAGCGCTAACCTTTATTCCCTGCTGATAGGAAATAGTCAGCGGGAATTTTTTTGCTGTCCGGGGGTAGTTTCTTCTTTCTGTTTGCAGCTGGCGCATTTTTATCCCGTTAGAAATAATTTTTTAAACAAACACAAGGTTTAATGCTCTGTGCAAGCTTACCCGATAAAAGGATGAAGGTTTTCTAACGGGATTTACAGCTTATTTTTAGCGGTGGTATAGGCATCGAATATACTATATATGCCTATGTAACATATTCCGCCGATTCCTGTTAAAAGCAGGCCGCATCCCCAGAGTAGTTCTGCTTGTGAGGGAAAGTCTATTAACAGGCAATGGCCGATCAGGGTAGCTCCGGCAATAGTTAGAAATATACCGAAAGAAGAAACGGCAATGATGATTAATCCCTTTTTTATTTGCCCGTTGTAAAGTTGTCCTAACCCATTATAAAGAAAAGATAGAATCGCGGAAAGCCCGGGATTTACATTTTCTTTTTCGCTTTTTTTGACTGCAGTTTTTCTCCCACTCGCCTGGGCGGCGAAGCCTGACCGGTTATTCATTTTCCGCCTCCTGAATTTGTACTTGTGTATTTTGGCAGAGCCTTTTAAATTCCTGGGCATCCGCGACAGAGCCATAATGCATAGGGATAACTGTTTTTGGTTTGATTTCCCCGGCCAGTGTTGCGGCTTCCCGGGCGTTCATTGTATAGGTTCCTCCGATAGGAAGAAGCGCGAAATCTATATTTCTTATTTTATTCATTTCCGGAATAATG
>JAZDIO010000243.1:0-11379 GCA_043804965.1 Candidatus Firestoneibacteriota bacterium
TGAATGACAGGACAAAACTAAGGCCGCTTGTCGCCGGCAGGAAAGGAGATAATGTTTACATTGCCTCTGAAGAAGCCGCGATAAGATGTGTAAATTGGGAATTGGATGAGATTTGGATGCCGAATTCGGGTGAGCCGGTAATCGTGGAACTAAAGGATGATAAATAATATGGCAAAATCAAAATTTAGGACAGAGTTTAAGATCAAAAGAGACCTGGCCAAATGCGTAAATTGCCAGGCCTGTGTAAGAATGTGCAGTAATGATACGCATGAGTATGACGCAGAGACGGAAACAATTACTTCCTATGACGAGAGATGCGTGGGCTGTCATTTTTGCGAGGATATGTGTCCTACCGGAGCCCTTATTATTGAAAAAGAACTTCCTCAAATAAAGGAAAATGCTCACTGGGCCTCAAGAGATGTTTACGGGATTATTAAACAGGCGGAGACAGGCGGAATACTTCTTACCGGAATGGGGAGCGACAAGAAGTATAAAGAGTATTTTGACCATATTACGCTTAATGCTTCTCAAGTTACCAATCCGTCGATAGACCCGCTTCGCGAGCCGATGGAGTTAAGGACCTTTCTCGGAAAAAAGCCGGATATCTACAAGAAAGACGATAAACCGTTCCCTCAGCTTGTTTTGGAAACTCCGATTATGTTCTCGGCTATGAGTTACGGCTCAATATCCTTAAATGCTCAAAAATCTCTGGCAATGGCCGCTGTGAAATACGGTACTTACTGGAATACCGGCGAGGGCGGTCTTCACGAAGATTTAAAACCTTATGCCGGCAGAGTTATCGTTCAGGTTGCTTCCGGAAGGTTTGGAGTGGATATGTCGTATCTTGAAGCGGCGGCTGCGATAGAAATTAAAATCGGACAGGGAGCGAAACCCGGAATTGGAGGGCACTTACCGGGAGAGAAAGTTGACGAAGAAGTATCAAAAACCAGAAGAATACCTGAGGGGTCGGATGCTCTTTCTCCGGCGCCCCATCATGATATTTATTCTATTGAAGATTTGAAACAGCTTGTCTATGCGTTAAAAGAGGCAACAAGGTATAAAAAACCTGTAGGCGTAAAAATTGCGGCGGTACATAACGTAGCGCCTATTGCCTCGGGTATTGTAAGAGCAGGCGCGGATTTTGTGGTAATAGACGGTATAAGAGGCGGTACAGGCGCGGCTCCTTCGGTGATAAGAGATAATGTAGGAATACCGATAGAACTTGCTATCGGAGTTGTTGATCAACGCCTCAGAGAAGAAGGAATTCGTAATCAGGCTTCTTTGATCGCAGCCGGCGGTTTCAGATCCTCGGGAGATGTAATAAAGGCGATTGCGCTCGGAGCGGATGCGGTGTATATAGGAAGTTCGGCTCTTATTTCTATCGGCTGCCATCTTTGCCAGAAATGTTATACCGGGAAGTGTAACTGGGGTATAGCGACGCAGGATCCTTATTTGAAAAAGAGATTAAATCCGGAGATAGGAGCAAAGAGAGCCTATAACCTGCTCCGTTCCTGGTCTCTTGAAATCAAAGAGATGCTCGGCGGTATGGGTATTAACGCGGTAGAGTCGCTCAGAGGGAATCGCGGACAGCTTCGCGGAGTGGATTTGTCGCTGCTGGAACTGGAGCTGTTGGGGATTAAGCATGCCGGTGAGGCGTGGTAACGATAAATCAAATTCGAAGCTCTAAATTCTAAATTCGAAACAAATTTTAAAAAGAAAAAGATATAAAAAAGAAGCAAAAAGCAAAACGGCAAGGATGTTGAATAGCAGCGAAATCCGCCTGGGCGGAAAAAAGAGATAAAAAAGAAGAAGGGGCTGCGGACTGGTTTGTTATAAATAATAGCACTTTGATGTAAGACTTTTTGGACCTTATGGACGTTATGGACTTTTAGACGGCTGACTGCTGGAAAATAGATTGAAGATGAGGAAAAAGATATGAAAAAAATAGTAATCCGAGAAGAATACTGCCTGGGATGCAGATTGTGCGAGATCCATTGTGCTACGGCGCATTCGCCTTCAAAGAATATTATAAAAACTTTTAAATCTGTAGGCGGGGCTCCGCTGTCCTCGCTTGTGATAGAAGAACAGGGGTATACAACTTTTGCTTTACAGTGCAGGCATTGTAAAGATGCTCCTTGTGTGGAAGCCTGCTTAACCGGAGCTATGTATAAGGATAAAGACGGCATAGTTTTGCATGAGGAGGATAAATGCGTCGGGTGCTGGATGTGTATTATGGTTTGCCCTTTTGGCGTGGTTAAACCGGATTTGAAGAATAAGAAAGTAGGAAGTAAATGTGACTTTTGCGCAGGGAGAGAAATGCCGTCCTGCGTCGAGCATTGCCCGAATGAAGCAATCATACTGAAGGAAGTGAAGTGAGAAAAGTGGGTAAAGTGAAGAAAGGTATATTTTTCTGTCATCCCGTGTCGATTTGATTGTAATATAATAAAACCACATTAATGTAAGACCTTATAGACTTTACGGACATTAGGGACTTTTAGACTATTTGTTGGAGGAGCTGCTATGCGCTACGTTATAATCGGTTTTTCCGTTTCCGCGGTGAATGCAATAAAGAGCATTCGTGAGGTTGATAAGACAGGGGAGATTATCGTATTGACAGACGAAGCCTCTATCTATTCAAGACCTCTTATTTCCTATTATCTTGCGGGCAAGGTAAAGAAGTATAAATTGAGCTTTGTGGATGCTTCTTTTGCAAAGGAGATGAATATAAATATCCGCTGGTCGACTCCTGTTAAAAAGATAGATGAAAAAGGGAAAAGTGTTGTTACGGCGAAGAACGAGAAGATCAAATATGACCGCCTGCTCATTTCTACGGGGGGAATACCGATAAAGCCTCCGATAGACGGTTATTCCGATGATATCGCAGGTGTCTTTACTTTTATCAAACTGGAGGAAATTGAGAAACTTATCAAATATATAGATAAAAATAAGATTAAAGAATGTGTTGTTCTCGGCGCCGGACTTATTGGAATGAAAGCTGCGGAAGGACTGTTAGCTAGAAAAATTAAAATTAAAATAGTCGAGCTTGCGGATCGTCTTTTGGCTAATACCTTTGATAAGACTGCTTCGGTAATTTTAGAGGAAAGACTCAAAGAGTCCGGATCGGAATTCCTTTGCGAGACTACAATTAAAAAAGTGGTGTCAAAATCTAAAAAACTCGAAGGTGTGGTGCTTTCAACCGGGAAGACCATAAAGACAAAACTTCTTATTGTCGCGGTGGGGGTAAAACCGAATTTGGAGCTGACTGCCGGAACGACAATTAAAACTAATCGAGGGATAGTGGTAAATGAAAGAATGGAAAGTTCTGTTCCTAATATTTTCGCTGCAGGTGATGCGGCGGAAGGTGCTGATTTCCTGACCGGGAGTAGCTCTGTTATCGCTATATGGCCGGTTGCCGCAAGGCAAGGGATGACGGCCGGGTTTAATATGGCAGGGAAGATTACCGAGTATGACGGTATGTTTCCGATGAATTCTGTGACTATCATGGATGTGCCTTCTATCTCTTTCGGGCTTACCAATCCAAAGATCAATGACTACGAGGTGCTTTCAAGCTGCGAGAAAGGGAAATATAAGAAGATAGTAATAAAAAATAATGTGATTGTCGGTGTGGTTCTTGTGAATGTGATTGAGAGAGCCGGAATTTTCGGGCTTATTATAAAACAAAAGCTCGATGTTTCCGCATTTAAAAAACAATTATTAAAGGAAGATTTTGGTTTTCTTGTTCTTCCAAAGGACTTTAGAAAACATTATGTGACCGGGGATGGTACAGAAGTATGAGCAAATACACTATAGATGCTAAAGGAATGGATTTTAAGGAACTGAACGAACTTATCCATGAAAAACTGGAAAAGACAGAAGAATTTGTAATTGACAATATCTGCGGACAGCGTTATATAGGTACAGGTATAAAAAAGAAAGCAAGGTTTGTTATTAACGGTTATCCCGGAAGCGACATGGCCGCTTTCATGGATGGCCCGGATATAATAGTAAACGGAAATGCCCAGGACGCTATTGGTAATACGATGAACTCGGGATCTATCACAGTTCACGGCAATGCGGGAGATATAGTGGGCTATGGAATGAGAGGCGGGAAAGTCTTTATAAAAGGAAATGTCGGCTATCGTGTCGGCATTCACATGAAAGAATACAAAGGAATGTTCCCGGTCATAGTAGCCGGCGGTGAAGCTAAAGATTTTCTCGGCGAGTATATGGCCGGAGGTCTGCTTATAGTGCTTGGCCTGAATTCTAAGGGGCTCCCGGTAAGAGATTTTGTAGGCGCAGGAATGCATGCAGGGAGGATATTCCTCCGAACGGATGAAATAGATCCGAGGCTGCTGGGAAAGGAAGTAAAAGCCGAGAAATTAAACGACGAGGACAGAAAGATGCTCGAAAAATATGTCGGTGAATTCTGCGCTACCTTTGATATGGAAAAAGAAAAGTATAAAATCCTTGGGAGTCCGTTTATTAAGCTATCCCCGTTCTCGCTCAGGCCGTACGGAAGGTTGTACGCTTACTGATAGCAAATAAAGCAGAAACAGCATATCTTCTTAGGAACCTGTACTTTCATAAAATCTGATGCCTATATGGAAAAAACTTATTGCAAAAGTAATACATAATATAGCAGCTAAAGGCGGACTAATAATCCACCATTTACTAATATTGTCTTTGCCCAAAATAATAGCTGATGGGATGTAACTGACAAAAGCAAAAGGTATGATTGTGTATAATAAAATCCGAATTACTCTGGAATAAATTGTCAGAGGATACTGGCAGAATTGCCGTAAGGTCATAATAATATTATGTAATACTGTAAAGCGAATAATCCAGAAACAAACTGTAGCCTGTATCATCATTATAGCTATCATTATAATATTGCCTGAAATTATAAAAACTGCCAAAAGGATTACTTTAAATAAACCCCATTCATAGTTCATATAATGACCAGCTAAAATAATTAAGCATAATCCAGTAATAAAATCTCCCAACCCATTAATATTTGAACGTCTTATGCTCATAAGAAATAATGTATTTCTCGGTTTGGTCAAATATTGATCCAATCCGCCATTTAATATAAGAGAACCTGTATCGCGTACTCCTTGAAAGAATAGACGATACAATGACAATGATAATACTAGCATGCCGTAGAGAAAAACAATTTCCGATAGTGACCAGCCATTAATAGTATTTACTCTGGTGAAAATTATCCACAAAAAAATTAATCCGCTGCATTGATCTATTGCAAAAATAAGCATATCTATCCAAAAATTTGCGACATAAGAAAGTGCGTTTTTTATATTAATTGACTGTAAAGCTGTAAAACATCTAATTGCAGAATAAATTTCTTTCATTAGCCCCCCTGTACTATCAAACGACGGCTGGAAAACTTCCAGATTATCATTGCGACCGGAAGCATAACAATAATCCATAAAATCTGTTCAAGTAAAACAGATAACATGCAGGGTATACCGAAATTATTTATTAGTTGGACTAAAGGACTGGATTGCAATGTTTCGCCCAGAAATATATTTATAGAAGTATAAAATATGCTTTGAAAAGGCATAACAAAAAGAACATTTTTAATCCATTCAGGCAGAAACTGTAATGGTATTAATGCTCCTGAAGTAAAAAATATCATTAAATCCCACATACGTGCTATAGAATAATACGTTTGTATGTAAAAAATTAATTGAGCGAATATAAATTCAAACAAAAAATATAATACTAATGACAGTATTAATGATATAACAAACGCTAATGCTGATATATAAGACGGCAAATTAATGCCTATGAATATCCATCCTAGAAAAAAGACGGGGAGACCGTGCAACAGAATATTGATTATGGATTCTCCAAGCGACCTGCTAAGAGATACGATAGGAAAAGAAAGAGGCCTTACAAGATCAATTCCGCAATGTCCGGATTCAAAAGCTTCTCCAATATCATTAATAACATTCCCTCGAACAGCTGTTACAAGAGAACCGACTACAATATAAGTCATCATTTGTTTAATATGTATCCCTGCTATTTCGACGCGACTACTATAGATAGCTTTCCATAAACAATAGTTAAGAGACAGTATTAATCCTGTAATTACTAAACCTACCCAGAATTGTGCGCGAAAGACTAAAGCATCTTTTATTGTCATGGATATGAATACATTATAACGCAATATCCTTTTTATCATTCTAAAATCCTTCTTGATAAATCCGTGCAATGACTTCATCTATTGGTAATTCGTGTACTACAAAATCTAATACCTCGCTGGAATGTGAAACTTCTTCGAGTATATCCATAGCAGTACTCTCTTTGCTGTCAAAGCGGATTTTTATACGAGCTCCCTCTTGATAAATAATACTTCCTTTAGAAATCTTCAAATTTGCAGGGTCTTTGCTTAGTTCCAAAAGGATATCTTTTTCCGGAGCAAATCTCTGTCTTAAAGGTTCCAATTGTCCATTATAAACATGACGGCCTTTATCTATAATTATTACCCTGTCGCATAAACGTTCAACATCTACCATGTCATGGCTGGTCAGCAGTATGCTAACTCCTTTTTCTTTATTTATACGTTTTATGTAATTACGTACCTGACTTTTACTTACTACGTCAAGTCCTATGGTAGGCTCATCTAAGAATATTAATTCCGGTTCATGAATAAGAGCGCTTGCTAGTTCACAACGCATCCTTTGACCAAGCGACAGTTGTCTTAGAGGTGTGGTAAAAAACTCCTTTAAATCAAGAACATTTACTAAATAATCTATCTGACGCTTTCCTGTCGTTGAATTCAATCCATATATATTTATAATTGCATAAAAGGATTCCATTGGAGATAAATTCCACCAGAGATTACTTCGCTGTCCAAAAACTACTCCATACCTATACGCAATCTTAATACGATATTTAAATGGTTCGAGTCCCATAACCTTGATTTCCCCTGATGTTGGTAAAATTAATCCTGTAGCCATTTTTACGATTGTACTTTTTCCTGCGCCATTTGGACCTATCAGTCCTACTATCTCTCCTGCTTTTACCGCGAATGAAAAATTTTCAACTGCTTTAACCAATTTCTTTTTATTGTTAAATAGTCCTTTAATAGCTCCAAAAATCCCGTGCTTCATTTCTCGTATTTTAAAATGCTTTGTGATGTTTTTAGCCTCTATCATATCCATGGGTTTTCTCCAAATTTAGGAATATTTTTGCCAACATCTTTTGTTTTTTGCAAATTCAATCATATATACTATCAAGCAGGCTGCTGAAAAACTTAATTTAATCCATTGTTTGCAGTATAAAATATTTGGTTTGACAGTATATTAAAGCAGAACATTAAGAATTAAATTTTCGGGAATATTTTCTGTAATCCTTACTTTACCTATACCGGCCGGAAGAATAAACCTGTTTACTCCTGCGACGAATTTTTTGTCTCTTTTCATGGAGACAAGTATTTTCTTAGGGTTTATTCCTTTAGCTGAAACGGGGAGTCCTGCTTTGCGGATAAGAGCCTTGATTCGGGCGGCGTCACAGGAGGAAAGGCAGCCGAGTTTAACTGCCAGTTTTGCGGCTAATACCATGCCGATAGCTATGGCTTCTCCGTGGCGGAACTTCTTGTAGTTTGTCGCGGCTTCAATTGCGTGGCCGAGAGTGTGGCCGTAATTTAGTATTATTCTGATATCTTTGTTGTCTCTTTCGTCTGCGGAGGTGATTTTTGCTTTTATTCCTGCGCAAACGGGAATCATTTTGTTAAGCGCAGCCTTGTCATAATTTAGAAGCTTTTTTATATTCTTCTCGAAAAAAGAGAAGAGCTGCTTATCTTTGATTACTCCGTACTTTATTGCTTCCGCCAGCCCGCATTTGAGTTCTCTGAGAGGGAGCGTCTTTAATACGGCTGTATCCATGTAAACCATCTTCGGCTGCCAGAAGGCTCCAATCAGATTTTTGGCTTCCCTGAAGTTAAAGGCTGTTTTCCCTCCGAGACCGCAGTCTACGAGGCCGAGTAAGGTTGTCGGGACCTGAATGTAATTAACCCCGCGCCTGTAGGTGCCGGCTATGAACCCTCCGAGGTCTCCGACTACTCCGCCTCCGAGGGTAAGTAAGACCACTTTTTTCTGCTGGTTTTTATCAAATTCGTATAAGGCATTTAAGAGCTTGAGGTAAGTATTAAAATTCTTCTGCTTTTCGCCGGCAGGGATTACTGCTTTTCCTATGTCGGAAAATCCCCCTTTTTTTAAGGCTGTTATAGTTTTTTTAAGATAGAATCTTGCAACATTTTTATCGGTTATTATGAAAATAGAGCTGCCGCAATTAAGTTTTTTTATCGCGGCGCCAAGTTTTGGCAGTATATTATTCCCGAGGACGAGGTTATAACTTCTGTCGGTTTTTGTTTTCAAAGAAATTTTTATTATTTTAGGCATTTTTTACCTCGTTTGTTTCTAGGAAATCTTCCGCCATTTTGATCCTCGCAAGCATCGGCGGGTGGGAGGCGAACCAGAAAGTCAGGAAGTCATCCGTATACAGATAGGACTTGTTGTCTTTTGCAAGCCGTACCATACCGGAAATAAAAACTCCTTTATTTTTGGTGGTTTTCAGCTCGAACGTATCGGCGGTAATTTCCATTTTCCTGCTGACGAAACTGTCAACCGGAGTTGTGAAGAAGGTGTAGACGGTCAGGATAAAAGACAGAAGCGGCAGTCCTGCGGCTTTCGATATATTGAGTCCGCCTGAAAATTCAGGAAAAGTCAATGCTATCAGCCAGGAAATTACGAAAGAGCCGAAGAATCCGAGCGCAATACCTTTTAGTACATGATGATATTTCCAGTGTCCGGCCTCATGCGCCACCACGGAGGCAACTTCTTCCGGTGTGTTGTTTTTCACCAGCGTGTCAAATATGTAAATAGATTTCTCCGGGCCGAATCCGGTAAAGAAAGCGTTCGTATGTTTTGAGTATTTTGACTCGTTTATTTGAAAGAGTTTTTTAAGCTTAATACCTGCTTTATTAGCTACATCAAATATCGGTTTGGTGTACTCACCCTGTTCGAAATTGCTCTTTTTGTAGAAGAGAGGGAGTACCAGGTAAGGGTATAGGAATGTAAGCATCATATCAAAAGCTAATAAAACGACCGGGATGAACCAGACCCAGGCATCGCCGGCTTTTCTAAAGGTTATATAGGCTGCGGATATAATGGTAATGTTCATAACAGCGCCTACGCAAAACTGCTTTAGATTATAAACCAGCCAGTCTTTTACCGT
The DNA here is from genome assembly GCA_043804965.1 of Candidatus Firestoneibacteriota bacterium. Taxonomy (GTDB): domain Bacteria; phylum Oederibacteriota; class D2-FULL-39-29; order D2-FULL-39-29; family D2-FULL-39-29; genus D2-FULL-39-29. Next base: position 9,259 of record JAZDIO010000243.1, read on the forward strand.
AAGATTTGAAAACCCGAATTTATGTTCTAATACATAAGAGAAGTAGTACCTGAACGGCAGGTTCAGGAGAAATTGTATAAGTATGTAGCAAAGCGCAAAGAGCGCAGTTTGCACGGTCAGATAGCCGAAAGAAATCGGAGTCAAAAGTTCTGATAAGTAAACGGCAAATCCGCTGAAGAAGAATACAAGAGGGAAGAGCAGATCAATTATTTTTTTTGCCACTCCTGCCCCAAAGCCCCGGTCCTGGTATTCTTTTCCTTTTTTAATATCTTCCTCGGTGAAATACTTCAAAGCCAAATTCTCTTTTTGCTCCGTTTTGCCGCCCTTTTTGTCCAGGTAAGTGAATATAATGCGGAGCGCGACATAGGAGATTGTTAAGATAATAAAAAGAATTTTCATGTTTTATCCTTACAAAAAAAATTATATTGTCAAACTTCATTCTGACTTTCACATTTTACCCGTACAAATAAGAAAAGTCAATCTTAAACAATAATATGCGAAATAAAAAAAGCCCCGGTATCTTTCGATACAGGGGCTCGGGTTTTCTTTCTAGAATCTCCTTTTTTGCGGAGTGGGGGCTATTTTTATGGTCTTTTTCTTGTTGCCGCCGCTGTTTCCTCCTCTTTTGCTGTCGGTTGTTTCGTCAAGGAAGAGAATAATTGATATTCTGTGAGTGTCTCCGAGATTACCCGACGGAGCGTAAGTATAATCAAGTTCATACCCAAACATACCTTCAAGGATTGATTTATACCCTAAGCCTGCGGTAAAATTACCTACGTCATAGCCAAGTTTGTAGCCTGCGCGGACCGCTATCTGTTTATCATACCAGAATTCTGCTCCTATGTTCTCTGCGATTTTTCCGGTGTCAAACGGATAATACGCTGTTGCTGCGAGGGTAAGATCGTCAGGCTCCATCAGTCCCATTTTATAGGAAAGCCCGCCTCTTGCCGTAAGAGGCAGGTTGTCGCCGTTTATCTGTGTGCCCAGGTTGGAAACGGCTCCCCCAAATAATAGATTTTCATCCAGTGTTTTTAGTTTTATCAAAACTCCTGCGTCTCCCGCAAAAGCTGAAGCACTGTCGGTGTCTATTGACTGCATCGCGTATTTACCGGTGATTCCAATCTGGATATCCTGGCTTAGTTGATATCCCGCGCTGATTGCGAAAGAAATATCGTAAGGAGTGAAAGTTCCTTCTGTTGTTCCGATGGAGCCCGAAGAAGTTTCCGATATTTTGTCTATAGCGCCGTAATTCAAGTAGATTACATGGGCTCCGAGTTTAAGTTTATTGTTCAAGGGGTAGGATACTGCCAGGTATTCATATATGGAAGAGTCCCAATAGAACATGTGTGTAAGGGAAACATCCATCGTTTCCATGTTGGCAAGGCCTGCGGGGTTCCAGTATATGGAATCTACTCCGTCTGCAACTGCCGCAAAAGTCTCTCCCATGGCGACAGCCCGGGCTCCCGGGGGGATTCTTAAGAAAGTAAAAGCGCTGTTTGCCGAAAAAATATCTGCACAGAACAGGGCTAATACCGAAGAAAACACGAGAAAAGTTTTCTTTATCATTATAGCCTCCTTAAAAAAAATCCGACGTACCCGCCAGTGCGGGACAGCCGGTTTCCTTGATTTCTAATCTTGTTTTACAGCAACAAGTGAGCATCGTTCTCCAATCTATAATTTATTTAGAGTCCGGCACCTGTTCTTTAGCCAGCATTTTAAACTTGTAAATTTAACAGCTTATTAAGTCTAAAATGTTGCGCCTCATACAAAATTGGTGCCGAATCGGCAGCTGCGCCATCAGGCACATACTCTAATTGCATTCCTGCGTTAAGATGAACTTGGAAAGCCTTATCACTTTCTAAGTTTAACGTTAATGCTATCCTTAAAGTATGTGCCTGACCGCTTGCTTTGCGCCCCCGCCTTCCGGCGAGTTTACCTTTTCGGGTGTATGTTATTTTAAATATAGCATAATAAAATTCAAATGTCAATGTATCCTCAGAAATCAGAAATTCCTCAAGAAGATAGAATAGGATAACGTCGTAACCTGTAGTTGCTTGATTTATCAAGCATTTTAAGCCTCATAAAATGAGGCAACTACAAAAAATGTCCAAGATGAGGAAT
>JAZDIO010000244.1:0-7365 GCA_043804965.1 Candidatus Firestoneibacteriota bacterium
AAATGATGAAAATCAAAAAGGCTCCAAAAGGATTTAAGTGAACATACCGGAGATAATATTTGAAGATAATAATCTGCTGGTTTTTAATAAACCGTCAGGGCTTTTATCTGTAAGGGACAATAAGCATCCAAAAGAGAAATCAGCGATAGATGCCGCGATGGGGCATATTCCCGGCGCGCAGGTGTTTCCTGTGCATAGAATAGACAAGGACACCAGCGGAGTTTTGATAATTGCAAAAAACCGCGAAACGCAATCAAAAATGACGGAAATAATAATGGAACAAAAGATGCGAAAGCTCTATCTTGCTCTAGTCCGGGGAGAAGTAGAAAAGGAAGGGAAGGTAACGCTTCCTATACTTAAGGGTTCTTCGGGGAAGGTAAAGATTTCCAGCTCCGGAAAAAAATCGCTGACACTTTACAGGATAAGAAAAAGGTTTAAGGGATATACGCTTTTAGAGGTGGAGCCTAAGACCGGAAGAACGCATCAGATCAGAATTCATATGGCTTCTATCGGAAGGCCTCTGGCGTATGACCGTGTTTACGGGGACAGAAAAGCGCTGACTCTGCCGCGAAAAGGACGAGCGCCTCTTGTTTCAGAACGCCTGACCTTGCATGCTTCGGACGCTATGTTTATGTACTGGAAAACACACAGGTCTCTCCATCTTCGAGCGTCATTTCCGGAGGATCTAAAAGAGATAATAACCGTATTGGAATCGGAATATTCTATTCTGAAACAATAGTTTGTTGCAGGGGAAAACAGGATACAATCCTCTTAAAGGGTTTAGACCAATCAGCTGTTCTCCTTTTGCGGTGACTGTCGCTCACGAAGGAATCTACCCATCCGGGGGGATCCGGCTGGAACAAAAAAATGATTTTAAATATACTTTATTTCATTATTTATGTAAAATAAATATACAAAATTAACTCTTCTTCTCGTCTTTATATAGACAGGAGAAGGATATGAATACCGATGTTTTGTTATATCAATTAAAGGAAAATATGGAAGAAAACGGCATAACAACGGATATAAACATTGAATTTCAAATAAAAGTGTTAATGGGAAATGATAATCCTGCGGCTTTAGAGATTATTTATGATCATTTGGGCAATAAGATTTTCCATTATCTTCTATGTATACTTTGTTCGAAAGAAAAGGCGGAGGATGTTATGCAAAATTTATTTGTTAGTATAGTTGAAAAGAGAGATAAAATTTCTAAAGTTTCTAATATAACCGGTTATATATTTATGATGGCAAAAAATCAAGCAATAGATTATATCAGGGCAGCCAAGAAAGAAAGAATATTCAAAGAGGAAGATTTAAGCAATGTTCTTTGTTTGAAAGAACCGGATAAGGAAGAAAAGGATAAAACAATCAGGAAAGACATAGCAGAAGCTATTAATTCATTACCATTAAAACAGAAGGAAGTAATTAGTATGAAAATATTTCAGGAAATGACTTTTGAAGAAATATCGAAAACGTTAAATATCTCAATAAATACCATCAGCGGAAGATATAGATATGGAATAAATAAATTAAGAAGAAAATTACGGAGGTTTAAATATGCAAATTGAAAAGGAAAAAATAGAAAGGATTCTTTCAAATTATAAGTATGTAGACGAAAGTCCGGATCTGCGTAATACAGTAATTTCAAAAGCAAAGATTGCTTGGAATAAAAAAGAAGTTAAGTCTTTTAATACATTCTTTGATAGATTTAATATCAGAAAATGGTTTGCCCCTGCATATCTCACGGTTTTAGCTTCTGTATTTGCCCTGATAATTGCCATGAGCATATATATTGGCAAATATTACAACAACGGGAGGACCTCGGATACAAATGAAAAAACAGTGTCTGCAGGGAGTATTGAAGCGGATAAAAATAGTATGAAAGAAGATACAAATGTCGCTGAAAATGTCACAAAAGAACAAGAAGTGAATATAGCAGTAAAAAATGAATCTATTGTTACGGCAGCTGTTGCGAAAGAGCAGCTACTTGTAGCCAATCTTTCAACCCAGCGCCCTATAAATCCCTTTCCAAGGCTACGGATCTATTATGACAGCAGCGAGAAGGAAGTATCAAGGGAAGAAAATAAGAAGTTATATGTGCTGGATAGCCCTGATAGCTGGAAGATACCGGATGGAATAGGGATGTTTAAACAGTACTATCTAATTTATTTGGATCACTCACATCAAAACAGATTGACAGGGACGATGGACTATTACTATCAAAAAAAATTAAAGTCTGAAGGCGGGTATAGAAACAATAAGCTGGATGGCTTTTTCAAAGAATACTATATACTGGAAGAGATGGAGTTTAACTATAAATTTGATAAAGGTAAGTTGTCGGAATGTAAGGTGAAAGACGGAACCCTTAGGGAAGAGACTAATTACAGCCGCGGCCTCGAGAATGGAATAAGAAAATTTTATGATATTAATGGAACCCTGATAGGGGAGACAAATTATAGCAAAGGTAAAAAAACCGGAATAGAAAGGTTTTATGTTAATGGCAAACTGTGCGAGGAAACTAATTATTTAAACGGCGAAAAATATGGAATATCCAAATTGTGGAATCCGAATATCAATAATTGGCTTTATTACGATGAATGCATTTATAAGAATGGTGTTTTTATGGAAGGACAACGCCATAATTTTGCTAAAAAAACAGGTAAAGACACAACTGTTTATGTCGGCGGAAAAAAATTTATCCCTGACGGTAAAACGGAAAAGCTGGTTATGAAGGAATATTTCTTGGAAGGGCGCCTCAAAATGTCCCGGCTTATCACGGAAACAGAAGCTAACAGGACTGCGTTCCGTATTTATTACGATAATAATAAAAAAGAAATAGGCAGTGAAGTAATTACAAGTTATTCCGGAGATGAAGAAATAGACACTAAAAAATTGACTGACGGGACAGGAATAATACGCGACTATGAAAATCATAAGCAGGAAGATTCGGTTGGATGGTATGAGAAAAACGGGAAAAAACTGCGGGAATCTACATATAAAAATAATCGTGAAGTAAAAAGAACAACGTTTTAATGACAATTAAATTCCGCTTACGCCTGATGAATTAACTACCTTTTGGCACAGCCTTGCGAGGGCGCGGAGTTTCAAAAAGGGACAGTCCCTAAGGGACTGTCCCTTTTTCTGTGCTTGTGCTTGACAACTCTGAAAACAAATGCTATTATTCTTAAAATTCACTTAAGGGGTGAAAACTATGCCAAGAACAGCGCGTTTAGTCGATGTTAATATGCCGTATCATATCTGTCAAAGGGGTAATTGCAAACAGGCAATATTTTATGATAATAATGACAAAGAATATTATCTTGAGTTGCTTAAAAGTATGGCATTAAGGTATGAGATGAGCATTCTTGCTTATTGTTTGATGAAAAATCATGTACATCTTATCGTTATTCCAAAAAATGACAGATCCCTTTCTATGTCGTTTCGAGGTATAAACGGTACATATGGCTTTTATTTTAATAGAAAATATGGGAAGAGTGGGCATGTCTGGGGAGATAGATATTTTTCTAAATCATTAGACAGTAAACATCTTGCAATTGCCGTTAGGTATGTGGAAAGAAATCCTGTTAGGACAGGGTTAGTAAAAAAATCTGAGGATTGGAGATGGTCAAGCGCTAGGGGACATTTAGAACAGGAAAAAAATATAATAATATCTGATGATTTCTTCAAGTATACAGAAATTTCTAAAAGACAATGGAAAGAGTATTTGACAAGAAGCGAATATAGCAGTGAGTTAAATATAATGAGAAAAAAGTAAAAAAGTAAGTGCCGTAAAAAAAGGGACTGTCCCTTTTTGGGGAGAGATTAGAATTTTTCTAAAAAACGTGGATGGAGATATTTGCAGATTTATTTATGGCTTAGAAGTGGTGATGGTTTTGGCGGCTTCCAGGGTGTAGAGGACGAGGTCTCTTACGTTTGACGGGGTGGTGAAGTAGCCTTCGGTTTTGGAGGTGCGCTGGCGGATAACGAGGACGTCCACGTCTTCAGAGTTAGTTTTTTCGACGGTTATAGCTGTTTTGGAATACAAGCGGTCCGCGGCTCTTTCGATAAAATTACTTGTCGGGATAGGGGTTTCTTTATAGGAAACCGCACCGCTGTCTGAAAAACGGTCAAAAACATTGCTCTTCTTCTGAAAAACCTTTGCTTCTCCTTTGAAGATAAGGACACAATAAACATAAGGGTAATCCACGCCCTGAACGTTATTTATGGAGATCTGTACCTGGGCGCCCATGAACCAGTCCGGAGCGTTCAATAATTTCAGCATAAGCCGTGCGTCGGAAGGAACTTTCTTTCCTTTTTCTGTTTTTTTGGTTGCGAGCATGGGTAAAACCTGGACATCGCTCGGTGAATTTAACAGCCCAATGATTTTTTGCAGGATATTAATTTTTATGATCAATTTATCAAGTTTAAGGTATTCCCTCGTGCCTGTCACCCACTGGGGAACTAGAAGTACGGCAATATTTGCAAGTATCATAAAGACTATCTCGCCCGGTAGGAAAACCGGAGCAATAAAGAAAAGACCTGCGGAAAAGAGTATCACCAATAAAAACAACCAGACGCCTCTTTTACTCGTTACATCAAAAGAATCCTCATCCCACTTTAAAGCCGCATCTGCCGTTACTTTTACTTTAGCATATTCATTCGGCGTTACCTGGGACCATTTTTCTTCGTTACTTTTAATTACGGGTACGGGACGGTAACCTTTTATTAAGCTTAAAGCTGAACCGATAATTACCATGATAAAGCCCAAAAAGAAAGAGTAAAAGAGCTGAAGAAGTATACCTCCGACTATGAAAATAATAATTATTATTTGCCGCGACCTGTAGGGAAGGGATTTTCCGAACAAATATTGCACTTCGCTGTCATCTGCTTTTCTAGTTAATACAGGCATGAGTTTTCTCCAGTTCAGTGTATCCGAATTTTTCCCAGTAAAGCGGGCAGGCGCCGTTACAAATAGCAAGCGACCCGCAGCGCTGACATTTTTCATGAGCGAACTTTTTCTCCTGGAAATATTTGAAATCCGCTCCAAACCACATATTTTTGAAATCTTTCTTTAAAATATTCCCCATGGGTTTAGGATAAGAGGAGCAGGGGAGGATATCCCCGTTTGGCGCAAGCGATAAAAGCCCGTCGCAGGCGGAGCACCCTTTATTTCCCAGACCGTGGACGATAGGATTAAATATACAAATAGGAGTTGGAGAGTACCACATAAATTCGAGTCCGAGTCCTTCAGCTTCTTTTTTAACGGCCAGAACGATATTTCCGATCTCTTCGTAGGATATGGATGTTTCTTTTAAATTTACAACTGCTGAGCCTGCCGGCATGAGCATGTTCATGGAAAGTTTGCTTAAGCCGAGAGATTTAACGAGCAAGAGTATTTCAAAAAGATTCTCCTTGTTTAGCCGTGATATAGTCGTGTTTGTGTGGCATCTTATTCCTGCGTTGATAAGATTTTTAATACCGTTGAGCGTTTTCTCAAATGAGCCCGCTGACTGTGTTATCTCATCATGCAAAGAAGCATTTCCCGCTTCTATACTTACCTGAGAGGAGTCAAGCCCTGCTTCTTTAAGCTTTTTTGCTCTCTCCGGAGTAATTAACGTACCGTTCGTAATAAGATTAACCCACATCTTCTCGGATTTTGCGTGTTTGATCAGCGCAGTAAGGTCTTTCCGTAGTGTCGGTTCGCCTCCGGTAAAACTTACAGAGGGAACTTCCGCGTCATTTTTTATTCTGGAAATAACAGTTTTCAGATCCTTAGTCGAAAGATCCTTGACCGTAGCGTCTTTTTTGCACCCGCAGGAAGCATAACAGAATTTGCAGGCGATATTGCATTTATAAGTGATGGCAATCTCCGAAAGGACCGGCAGTGTATTATATGGAAGCGTAAACTCCACTTTCTCCACAGAACGGCGTAACTCTTTCTCATTATAGCAGCCTTTGAGCACAGCGCGAAGATCGCAGAAAAAGTTATGAATATCCTGCGTAATCTCTTCTTTTCTCCCGGGGAAGTTATAAATAATGCTTTCCACAGAATTTCCGGCAAGGAGGTGTTTTAAAAGCTTTATGCCTGTAGGATTCAGCTTAAAGGCCTCATTTGGTATTTTAATAAGGAGCGAGTCGGCCTCCCTTACATATATATAAGGCGCGAGATTCCTCACGTACTGGTTGACCCAGGTTATCTCTTCAAATGTAATAGTTTTAATGTCCACTGGAAACACACGCTCCATGGCAGGCGCCGTGACAGGCCGAGTGACACGCGGAATGACAAGCCGAATGACAAGCCGAGTGGCAGGCATCATGGCAGACATTCTGCAGGAAAGGCCCGTCGTAGCAGGCGCTTGATTTTGCAAAATCGGAAAAAGTACTCCCTATATCAGGCAGAGTATTTTTAAAAGTGTTGGAACATTTATCCGCATTGTCATAATTGTGATAGCGGTTGCCATAGCCGTAATAATGATGGCCGTAACCGTACCAGTAATAATCATCATAATATCCCCGCGAGTTCTTGTACGTACTCTCCGATTTCAGCTCTTCACTCTTTTCGGGTATTTTTTTCTGATAGAACGCCTTTGTAGCGTCAAGATCTGCATCCCACGTCTTTTGTTCTACTCCCTGTGCGAGGGCCGTGAACATCTTCGTCACATCTTCATCCGGGATTTTTCCGTCCGGTTCGACTGCGGATAAAAGCATATTCTCGTAAATATCCTTACTGCTGCTGCTTATTAACTCGACGGTAAGAGGTGACATGGATTTTAATTTAATAAGTTTTTTCTCTTCCATACTTCCGGCCATGAGTCCGAGAAGCTTCGGCATCGGGACATCAAGGAGCATTCCGGCTTCAAGCGGGGTGAGAGAGTCACAGACCTTACCTTTCTTCCTGAAAGATCCTACCTGTACTTTCGGCGGGACCCACTCGGTGCCTTCCCAGTCAACCTGTGAAACACCTTCCCTGGCCTTCAGCATGTTACCATGCTTTCTTGACATTATAAAAAGCGGAAAGAGCGCGAAAACAAGAAGCATTATAATTGAAACGAATAGGGCTGTGTATAAAGTCATCGGAACAGAAGCGAGAAAACTACCGGGGCCGACGCGGTTTAAAATGTGCGATTCCTTTGCTTTTGTCAGTCCGTCGGAGCGGGGAAGGGGATTTACGCTCGCAATGGTCTTAAGCGTAAAATATTTTCCGTCAAGGTAAACTTGGATCTGCGAGTGAAAACGGGAAGGTGCGTTATTTTTGTGAAATCTCACGGTGAAATATTTTTTACCGCCGCTTGTTTTACTCTCCGGGTAATCTATCAAAAAGTTCTTGTTTACAAACTTTTCTGTGAGGAATTTAATATCTTC
>JAZDIO010000245.1:0-9749 GCA_043804965.1 Candidatus Firestoneibacteriota bacterium
CTTGTGCATTTTTTCCCACGTATCCTACATCCCACACAATGTCTTATATTCCCCCTTCACCTGCCTAAGACCATTCGAATAAGCCAGATAATAACTACAAACCCCACAATTAATCCCACAAGCTGCAATAAGTTCAGGTTTCATACCGAAAGCACTACGGCAAACAGGTTTTTTTATGCAAGTTGGACTTTTCATTTCATCACAAACCCCTTTTTCACGTTGCCATTTACATTTTCTTAAAAGGTCAATTAATTGGTCGCTGTCCCTAATTAGAGTTATTGTACAATCTTCGAGAAATCCCCTATCTTTTTGAACATAAAATTTAGGCGGGTGAGCAGGGTTATTCTGTTATCTTTTACGGCATTGTCTTTGTCCATTACCATTACTTTTTCGAAGAAGGCGTCGATGTAGGGCATGAGTTCTTTTAGGACTTTAAAAGAGGAAATATAATCCGCGTTTTCTATCATTCTCGTAAAATCTAATTTTCTTGCTTCTATTGCCCTGTAAAGATCTTTTTCGGCTTCCTCTTTAAAGAGGTTAGGGTTTGCTTCTCCGGACAAAGCAGTTCCTTTCCCGCTCTTTGAGATAATGTTTATCACCCTTGAGAAGGTCGTAATAGCCTTATTAAAATCCGGTTCTTTCGACAGGCTGTTCAATTCGTTCGCCCGTTTAAAAGTCAGGGTTATATTGTCAAACTCAGAAGCCAGAACGGCATTTACCACATCATAACGGATTCCTTTATCAAGGAGAAGGTTTTCCATCCTTCCTTTCACAAACTCCAGTATTTCATTAAGCACTTTTCCTTTATGTACATTAACTTTATCCGAGTAAATATCCAGAGAGGCGTTTATCAACTCTTCAAGGCGCATCTTTATCTTTTTATTCACTATGATGCTAATTACACCAAGAGCGCTCCTTCTAAGCCCGTACGGGTCCTGGGAACCGGTAGGAATAAGCCCGAGGGAGAAACATCCGACGATAGTATCTGTCTTATCAAGAATGGCAAGAACCGTTCCTGTTTCGGTCTTTGGAAGCTCGTCCCCGGGAAACCGGGGCAGGTAATGCTCCGAGATCGCCATAGCCACTTCTTTCTTCACCCCGTCAGCAAGCGCGTACTCACGCCCCATTACACCTTGAAGCTCTGTAAATTCTCTGACCATCCCGGTATTCAAGTCTATCTTTGAAAGCTCGCAGGCTTTTTTTATATCATCAAAGTCGGGTAATTTCAGGAATTTCTTTGCCTCGTTCGCAAACTTTACCAGCCTCTCCGTTTTATCGAACATAGTTCCGAGCTTGTCCTGAAACGATACCGTTTTTAACTTCGGAAGCTTACTTTCCAGCGTGGTTTTCTTGTCTTCGTTAAAGAAGAACTCGGCGTCTTCGAACCGGGCTTTTAGAACCCTTGCATTCCCGTCAATAATAACAGAGACGGCATTATCTTTCCCGTTTTTCACGGCGATAAAGAAAGGAAGTATCTTCTCTTTTTTCGCATCCCAGACGGAGAAATACTTCTGCGTCTTCTCGATAACCTGAAGCAAAAGCTCTTTAGGTAAGGCAAGATATTTTTCGTCAAATTTACCGAGCATGGCCGTAGGATATTCCACCGTGTTTACATTCTCTTCCAGGATAACAGGGGAGATACCGGCCCTCCCGCCCGCTTTAGAAGCAAGCGTTTCGACCTGTTTTATTATTTCATTTTTTCTCTCATCAAAATCCGCTATAACTGATTTTTTCCGGAGAACAGACAGATACTTTGAAGGATCTGCTACAACTGCGCTTTCAGGGCTTAAGACCCTATGTCCGCAGGTTTTATTGGAAGAAACAACGTCAGAGACAGTAAATTTTATAGTATCCTTACCGTAAAGACAAAGCAAAGAACGTATAGGCCTGGGGAACCTTACCTCATCATGCCAGCGCATTGATTTGGCCCAGTTAAGAGAAAGGACAAGCTTTTTCATTAGTTCGGGAAGGACTTCTTTAGTTTTTTTCCCCTTTATCAGTTTCTGCGCGCAGAGATAGTCGCCTTTTGGCGTGGACTTTATTATCAAATCTTTTACTTCCCTACCCTGGGTCTTTGCAAATCCAAGGCCCGCCTGAGTGGGCTTTCCTTCCGCATCAAAAGCGGCTTTTTTTGGCGGCCCCAGGAGTTCAAGGGCAAGGTCCTCCTGTATCTCGGAAACACCTTTAACCAGAAGCGCAAAACGCCTCGGAGTGGAATAGCCTGCGACTGAACCTTCAATTTTTATCTTATTTTCAGAAAATAACTTGACAATATTATATTCAAGCTGCTGCATGGCCGAAGCAATATAGCTTGCAGGTATTTCTTCCGCGCCTATTTCCAGTAATAAATCCTTACTCATCTGCTTCCCCTGTCTTCTTCAGATACCCTAAAGCGCATTTTCTTGCGATATTTCTCACCCGTCCGATGTAATGCACCCTTTCCGTAACGCTTATAGCGCCTCTGGCATCCAGTAAATTAAAAGTATGCGAGCATTTTAAAACATAATCATAGGCGGGAAGAACATAACCCTTTTTTAAAAGTGCCTTGGCTTCTTTTTCGTACATATCAAAGAGTTGTGCCAGCATGCCGGTATCGGCAAGCTTAAAATTATAATTAGAAAACTCCACTTCCGACCTGTAAGCCACATCCCTGTAGGTAACGTCTTTATTCCACTCAATATCAAATATTGACTTTTTCTTCTGGATAAACATGGCAATACGTTCCAATCCATAGGTTATCTCGCAAGAGATCGGCTTTAAATCAATACTCCCCATTTGCTGAAAATAGGTAAACTGGGTAATCTCCAAACCGTCTAAACGCACTTCCCACCCGAGTCCCCAGGCGCCGAGAGTCGGGGATTCCCAGTCATCTTCAACAAAACGAATATCATGTTCGTTCTTGCTAATGCCCAGTTCTTTCAGGCTGGCAAGATAAATATCCTGAATGTCTTTGGGAGAGGGCTTTATTATAACCTGATACTGCTGAAAACATTGAAGGCGGTTAGGATTTTCCCCGTACCTTCCGTCGGTAGGACGCCTTGAAGGCTCGACATAAGCAACCTTAACAGGCTTTTCCCCGAGTACCTTAAAAAAAGTAGCAGGATTGGAAGTCCCTGCCCCTTTTTCCATATCATAGGGCTGTACAATAACGCAGCCGTAATCCGACCAGAACTTATTTAGTTTAAATATTATCTCTTGGAAATACATATGTAAACTCCAATACCGTTTTTTGTTATGCCGCCAGCTAATCCTTATAGTGAGATTCTACTGACACAAGCTAAATTCGAAGCACTAAATTCGAAATTCGAAACAAAACTGACAAAAATCAAACAAAGAAACATCTTAAACCAAGCTTCTTTTTTGTTTCTTTTTCCTTTTCGAATTTGTTTCGAATTTCTAATTTTTTACTTCGTACTTATCTTCTACACTTACTTAATATAAATAATTCCTTTAAAATCTTTTGTTAAACTTTCCCCGTTTTTCCCTTTCGCCTCTTTTGCTACTCTAAAGATATAGCTGGCATGGGATTCCCAGCCGTTTCTTGCTTCTATGTTTAATATATCATAATTATCAGGCGAATTCCAAAGGAAAACCACGTCTGCTTTTGGTTCAATGCTGATAAACTTCTCTGTTTCTTCCTGATTCATTATAGTATTAAAAATAATCTTAATTCCGCTCTTTGGAGCAACATTAACGCTGCCTTCCGCAGGCTGCATACAAGAGACCCTGCAGGATTCCGTTTTAAATCTGAATTTATATGGCTCTTTCAGTTTTTTACCGTATAAATCGGTAATACTGTCGTTTATATTAATAACATATTCCGTACTCGCGTTAAAATACGGTTTATGTTTCAATATACAATATTCCATATTTGTATCATCTGTTTTCCAGGCCAGCTCCGCCGTAATATCCGGTTTTATAGAAATTGCCTTTTCTACAGCCTCTTTCTTCACTTCACTGTTAAAAAATATATAAGGAAACCCGCTGGTCAAAATATTATTATCCTCATCTTTCGGCCAGGTAATAATAACTTTTAACGGCTCGGTAGTAAAATTTACAGCTACATCCGCACCAAGGGCTGCCCCTGTTTTCCCTTTAAGCCCTTTTTTCAGAGTAACTGAAAAAGCAGTGTCCGAGGGGAAGAATCTGTCCGCTATAAAGTTAATCTGATTTTCCTTGTTATCTCCGAGCTCTAATCTGCCCTTAAGCCCGGGATATATTACAATATTTGAAGCAGAAACACTGCGCTTATCCACAGGAAAATTAAAATAAAATTCCAGAGTCTTATTTGAAGGCGGATGAAGCTTTGCAGCTGCCAGAGACGAACCAATAAATTTCAACCCTCCGGTGGAAAAAATAAAAGGCTTGGGTTTTACAAGTTTCTTTCCGTCTATAGCCGCAGGGCCTTCTTTGAACTCCACTTTATATTGAGTATTCGGTTTGATCGGGTTTTCATCCGCAAGAGCATCACACTTGACAATAAGCCGCCTTGCTCCCATCCAGGAGAATGAGCGCCCGGCAAAAGGAGTAATTACCACCGCCTTTTCAACGCTCTCCTTTTCCATCGGTTTTGAAAAATCAAAAACTAAAAATAAATTCGTATTTCCCGCTTCAAGCCCGCTTATGCCGAAAGTATTCGGAATCATAACATCCACCGCGCCTCTTTCCGGCTTACTCCTTGTAATCCGGGGACACACAGCATCAAATGATTCAGCCTTTTCAAAAAAGGATTTCGAGAAGACAACTAAATACAACACTGTTATAACCGCCCCAGCAGCTGCCGCAATTAAAAAGTATTCTTTAATTACAGCTATGTTAAAAACATCTTTTTTCAACCTTTAGCCTTTAAAAAGCAATATTTTTATGATAAGATTACATTAAATTATAGTCATTGTACTAAAAACTTGTTTTAAAGTAAAGGAGCATTTATGAAAAAACTGATATTTCTGCTCATTCTGGCGGCATTGATATACGCAGGTTACATGTACTTCGTAAAACACGAAAACCCCCTGTCCGTTTTCCGGAAGAATAGTAAGCCAGCGGTAACTGTTACAGAAAAAGCTCTGGAAACTTTCAAAAAAGTAAATAAACTGGTTCCTGAGAATAAAAAGCTGGTAATTGAATTAGAGTTGAATAAGCCGGTTTCTATCACGGCAAAATCACTGTATGACGGACAGATAAGGTTAACCGGTATTGATAAATCAAAAAACACCTGTACTATCCGCATGTACAAAAGTTCAGGAACTTTAAGTAAAACCATGCCGGTTAGAAAGGTACTTGGTAAAAAAGGAACCCTTGAAGTAAGCTTGACGGAACTGAAAGAAAAAAGCGCTGTTGTTTCCCTGGTTATAAGTTCAAACCCCAGAGAACAGATTGAACTAGTGAAGTAAAAGACAGGGTAGGCAGAACTTTTTATGCTTACTTAATATTGTTCTTTGTGATTCGTAATTTGTCATTTCTTTTTACTTCGCCAATACAAAATCCACCTGACGTTTATCAACATCCACTCGTTCAACTTTTACTCTAACTTTATCACCGAGGCGGTATCTTTTTTTATTGTTTCTGCCAAAAATCGCGTATTGTTTTTCATCAAAAGTATAATAATCATCAGACATGCTGGAAACATGCACAAGCCCTTCGACAAAGAGCGCCGAAAGTTCTACAAATATTCCATAGCCCTGTACACCCGTTACAACCCCGTCAAGAACCCTCCCCACATGATTTTTAATAAGCTGTATTTTTTTCAGTTTTACTATCTCTTCTTCAACTTCCTCTGCGACCCGTTCCGTATCCGAACAATGTTTTGCTACCCTGATAAGCTCGCTCTGCGGATACCTATTCCTCTTATCTTTTTCGAGGAGAACCTTTAGAACGCGATGAACCGCAAGATCCGGGTACCGTCTGATAGGCGAAGTAAAGTGGCTGTAATACTGTTTTGCCAGGGCAAAATGCCCTCTTGCTTCTGTGGAATAAACGGCAAGTTTCATAGAACGAAGCGCCAGATTATTTATAATTTCCTCCTCCGGTGTACCCTTCACTTTTTTTAAGAGCGCCTGAATGAGTTTTGGATCTACATCTTCTTTCAGCTTCAGCGGATATTTCAAAGAATTAACAAAACGTTCAAACTCGACCAGGTCGGCATAATCAGGCACGTCATGCACCCGATATATCGAAGCAAGCCCCTGACGGAAAATATGGGCGGCAACCACTTCATTGGTTAAGAGCATGAACTCTTCAATCAACCGGTGAGCCCAATTTCTGACCACTTTTTCCACTCTAAGAGGCGCATCATGGCTATCCAGGATAATTCTGGTTTCAGGCAGGTCAAAATCTATAGAACCATCGTTAAACCTTTTCTTATTAAGAATTTTTGCAAGTTTAAGCATCGCATCCAGAGTAGCTGCAATATCCGAGTATTCCTGTCTCAGAGCTTTATCCTTATCCTCAACAATTTTTGAAACCCCGGTATAAGTCATTCTTCTTTTCGATCTGATGACACTCTTTACCAGCTCATACCCCTTAAGCTCACCCTTAGCATCCAGCTTCATTACAGCTGACATGGTAAGGCGGTCTACATCGGGTTTTAGCGAACACATTTCATTGGATAAGGCTTCAGGAAGCATCGGGATAACATGATTCGGGAAGTAAATACTGTTCCCCCGTTCAAATCCTTCCCTATCAAGGGCCGAACCGGGTTTAACATAATAACTGACATCGGCAATATGCACGCCCAGCCGGTACTCCCCGTCTTTTTCCATAAGAGAAACAGCATCATCAAAATCTTTTGCGTCTTCGCCGTCTATTGTAAAGACAATGTCATCCCTGAAATCTTTTCTCTTCCAGATTTCCTCAGGAGGAATTGGCACAGCAGAAGCCTTTGCTTCACTTGTAACATCGGGAGTAAATTCCGTTCTTATATTGTATTGCCTTATTATTGCTTTAAAGTCAACTTCAGGGTCTGATTTGAACCCGAGAATCCCGGTAATTCTTCCCTCCGGGTTCTGTCCTTTATCTGGCCATTCCGTCACTTTTACAACAACCTTTTGCCCGCCTTTTGCCCCTTTGGAATCATTCTTATGGATATAGATATTATGCCAGATCTTCTTATCGTCAGGTATAACAAAACCAAAGTGTCTGCTCTCTTCATAAACCCCGACTATCTCGTTATTCGCCCTTTCCAGGACCCTGATTATCTCGCCTTCTTTCTTCTTTCCTCCGTCTTTGCTTCCCGTAACGCGGACAACTACTTTATCGTTATGCATTGCTCCGTTCATCATAGGCGGAGGTATGAATATATCCTGTTCGCTGTCAGAAACGATAACAAAACCAAACCCGTTCCTGTGCCCTGAAAGCACCCCGACTTTAAGATCCATTGCTTCCGCTAAACCAAATTTATCCTGCGCCACCCGGACAATTACGCCGGCAGCAATAAGTTCCGACAAAAACCTGTCCAGGCGCTTTTTGTCCTTCTTTGAAATATTAAATTGCTTCATTATTTCCCTGAAGGGCGCCGGACCTTTTCTTCCGCTTGCCAGATATTTGAGGAAAGCTTCTTTGGTTATTATCATTATATGTTTTACCCCGTTTTTAGTGCAAGTATTTTTTGGCAGGTTTCTGGTGCGGAAGGGGGGACTTGAACCCCCAATCCCGTGAAGGAACTAGAACCTGAATCTAGCGTGTCTGCCAATTCCACCACTTCCGCAACAATTAAGTAATCTTTTTGTCTTCTTCTATTATTTTCGGCAGACATACTCTGTTTCTGCCGCTTTCTTTTGCCTGATAAAGCATCTCATCCGCTTTTGCGATAAGTTCATTGAGCGTCTTTGCGTCCGCAGGAAAACCGGCAACTCCGATACTTAAGGTAATTTTTATTTTTTCATTGCCTATGTCAAAATCCCGATTTTCAACGGCATATCTTATTCTTTCCGCATAAATTCCGGCTCCGTCTCTGGACGTTTCAGTCGCTATTATAACAAATTCTTCGCCTCCATACCTGGAAATAAGATCTGTTGACCTGCTTATACTTTTAACAACCTGAACAAACTCTTTAAGTACTTTATCACCGGCCTGATGCCCATAAGTATCGTTAATTTTCTTAAAAAAGTCCAAATCAATCATCAAAACAGATATTGCTCCGCCGTAACGCTGTACTCTCTTAATTTCCTCTTCCAGGCGGAAAAGGAAATACCTTCTTAAATAAGATTTTGTAAGCCCGTCCGTAATAGAAAGAGTGCGCAAATAGGAGTTCTCAACCGCCACGTTTGCCATACCGATAAGAGCCGATAAAAACTCCCAATCTCCTTCCTGATACTCTCTCTCATATTTGCAGGGCCCGATAATCATCATACCGCTGACTCTTTCTTTTACTATTACCGGAGCAAGCGCCCGGCATTTCAATTTTTTGAGTAAATCAAGGTTTTTTCCGTCACTTTGCCCAAGATTTTTTTCCAGCTCCGGCATAAGCAGGATTCTTTTATTTTCCGCTATATATTTAAACATCGGATCGGAAGTATTAAAAGATATTTTCTCGGTACCGGTAATCCCTGACGCTACGTTAAAACTGAGTATGGCATCTTCCTCGCCGAGAAGAAGATACAAAACCGAACTCGCGGCATTAATATGTTCCTTGCAGGTGTAAAGAATAACACTTGCTATATTCTTCATATCCTGGCTGAAATTAAGTTCTTTTGACGCATCTAAGAGAGTGGAAATATCTTTTACACTCCTTTGAAGCTTCGCTTGCGCCTTATCAAGAATCTCAACGGTTTCGTTGAAACTATCCGCAAACTCCCGGATTTCATCATTGGATTTAACCGGTATTTTATGGTCAAGTCCTCCCTGTCCAAACAATTTAACGGCCTTAGTCAGCTGTTCTATGGGCTTTACCATAACACTTATCCCAAAAAACGAAACTACAATTGTAATCACTATTGCAAAACCGGCAATTGCGAGTATTATCCTGCTTGCTTTACTGACCGCTTTTTCCACTTCAGCTTTTGAATATCCCAGCCTGACAACACCAAATTTCTTTCCCGATATAATTATAGCTCTTGAAATATCAAGTACTCCGGCGCCGCTTTTTGAGTCCGCCGTATTCTGCTTGAAAAATTCATTTCCCGCCGATATTGCTCTGAGAGAGGCCGCATCCTTAAGGCGGGTACCCTTTACAATCCTCGTGTCAGAATGCGCTATTATTTTATTTTCCTTGTCAACGACCATAGCATAGATGACGCGCGGGTCGCTCTTTCTCGCATTCTCCACATCCTCATAAAGCCGCAGCTCAGCTCCCGTCAGGATAGATTTGGAACTGGAGCGTATCAGATTCCTGGTGATTACTACCGCTTTTTTTTCAATCTCGCTTTCAAGCGGTTTTCTAAGCTGATCTATTATTACAATGTTCACCATCACAAAGACAGCGGATATTATAACAAATACCATTGAAACTACTTTAACTTTTATTGATATTTTCATCTGTCCCTCTCATTCCTATGTCAATTCCTATTAAATATCGCACTATCTTCTCCTGCTATAAACCCGACAATATTTCATGCTCTTTAATAATTTGCGGACATGATTTCGCCGATTAAACTGCTTTTGGAATCGTTTTAAAAATGGGGCGAGTGACGGGATTTGAACCCGCGGCATCCAGATCCACAATCTGACGCTCTAACCAACTGAGCTACACCCGCCGCAATTAGATCAGATAAGTATTTTATTACAAAAAGCCATTAAAATCAATCATTTTCCTT
>JAZDIO010000246.1:0-2768 GCA_043804965.1 Candidatus Firestoneibacteriota bacterium
TGATACATATGTTAACATGGTAAAAAATGTAAAAGAACGCTTCCCTCAAATATATCTTCATTCATTTTCGCCATGCGAAATTGCTCATATGGCAGAAAAAAGTTCGGTCTCTATCGATGAGGCAATATTAAAGCTTAAAAACGCCGGGCTCGATTCGGTGCCGGGAGCATCGGATTTGCTGGTTGACAGGATACGTAAAAAGGTGAGCCCGAGAAAGATTGGAAAAGATCTCTGGTGCGAAGTAATCTATTCGCTCCATCGCCACGGGATGAAATCTTCGGCGACCATGACATACGGCATGGGGGAAACAGATGAAGAAAAGATTAGGCATCTGAATGTTGTTCGCGACGTACAAGACAAAACGGGGATATTAAGAGCTTTTATTCCATGGTCGTTTTCTCCCGCACGCACCGGTCTTAAAGATATTGAACCCGCGACAGGAATTGATTATCTTAAAATAGTTGCAATCGCCCGCATTTTTCTGGATAACATAATTTATATCCAGGCCGGATGGCTTACAGAAGGATTGAAACTAGCGCAGCTTGCACTCACAATGGGAGCAAACGACATGGGCGGAGTTCTGATGGAAGAGACGGTAGTAAAAGCAACCGGCATTGAAACAAAGGCAGGTATTGACGAGTTTATCGATATCATAAGAAATGCCGGAAAAATGCCTGTACTAAGAGACTCGGAATATAAGGTGCTGAAAAAATTTAGGACCACCTCCAAAAAGTCGGTGGTTCTATGAGGGTTCAAGGATTCCAGGATTCAAGGGTTCAAGTAACACCGGGTAAAGCAAGCGCCCAATGCTGAAAAATTTATAAAACTTAAAGAAATAAATGACAAATCTTTCAATTGCATTTTCGCCCTGCCCAAACGACAC
This sequence comes from Candidatus Firestoneibacteriota bacterium, assembly GCA_043804965.1. Classification (GTDB taxonomy): domain Bacteria; phylum Oederibacteriota; class D2-FULL-39-29; order D2-FULL-39-29; family D2-FULL-39-29; genus D2-FULL-39-29. The sequence continues at coordinate 884 of JAZDIO010000246.1, forward strand.
GTTCGTATTTCATGCCATGCTTCATCATGGCATAGATACAGGCAATTATACTTTTTCCCCACATATCGATGATGTTGAAGCGCTGAATAATGCAGCTTTCAAAAAAACATTCCAGATTACCAAGCTTTCTTTTTACGCATATCTTCTGTTAAAAGAAAACTATGAGCTCCTTGATTCGGGTTCAGCGCTCGGTTTCGGGTGCGGTCCTCTTCTTGTAATACAAAAAGGGAAACAGTTTTCCGCAGATTCGAGGATCGCGATTCCCGGCAATTATACAACCGCTTTTCTTTTATTGAAACTCTGGAACCCTGAAATAAATAATATCGTCGTAACCAGATTTGACCGTATTCTCCCAGGAGTGCAGGCAGGTGAATATGATGCAGGTCTTATCATTCATGAAGGAAGATTTATCTATCCCGATTACTGCTGCGTAAAGGTCATAGATCTTGGAGAATGGTGGGAGAAAGAGACAAATCTTCCTATTCCGCTCGGCTGCATCGCAATCAGAAAAGACCCTGAGACAATCATTCATAAAGAACAGGTTGGACTGCTCATCAAAAATTCGGTAATTTATGCAAATAAGAATAGAGCAGCTTCACGCTCTTTTGTGCTGAAGCATGCCCAGGAATTAAACGACAAAGTGATAGACGGCCATATCGATTTGTATGTCAATGATTTTACCGTATCATTGGGTATTGCAGGGCAAAGGGCGATTCAAACTCTGGAGGAGATGGCAAGATGGAAAAAAATCCTTTAATCTGTCTTGTCATGGCCACTCTTCTTGAGGCAAAGCCGTTTATCGGCGGGCTTTCATTGATAAGGCTGGACTCTAAACCCTTTCCTGTTTACAGGAATAAAAATATCATTCTGGTTATATCCGGAATCGGAAAGACCAATTCGGCGATCGCATGCGCATTTTCCTGCCTCAAATTCAACCCTTCCTGTATCGTAAACCTGGGCGCTGCAGGAGCAACAGACACAGGGCACGCTCTCGGGAAACCGCTGCATATTAAAAAGGCGCTTGAGTACGACAGACCTCAATTCAAATCAAAATCTCCCCACAAACACATTCCGGATATCATTGAGGGTTTTTCTTATGCAACAATCGCAACCTTCGACCGGCCGGTGCTCGATCCTGCCGAAAGGCATAAACTGGCAAAAACTGCCGATCTCATAGATATGGAAAGCGCATCCGTAATTCAGGCGTGCAGAAAATTCAAGACTAAATGCTATATCTTTAAATTTGTAAGCGATACGTCGGAACATACCAGAGATAACGATATAGTTGAAAACATAAAGATTTACAGAAATATTTTTTTCAACTTTTTTCTGGAATCCGTACTGCCGTTATTGTAAATTCTTCTTCCCTGCCCGCTGGAACAGGTGAAGCCGGGCACTGGAAAATATTCGGTTCGTTATCAAATGAATGATGAACAAATTTTCACACTTCACCTACAACTGTTCAGTGCTCGTCATTCATCAAAACTAAAGATTACGGATCGAAAGATAGTAACGTGATGGACCAATTGTTTCTGGAAAGGTACATTTCAGGGAAAGATGAGTATCCTCAAATAATTCTGTTTGTTAGGTTCGTTTTAAAACTTGCAAACAGCTCTTCTCGTTGCGCGCAAGAAGTTTTGCAACTTCTTTGTGGTCATTTAAAGCAGCGGCATGCAGAGGAGTCCGCGCTTCACTATCCTTGGCGTTTACATCCGCCCCTTTCACAATGAGAAGTTCTACAACATCTTTATGGCCTTGAAAAGCAGCAAAATGCAGAGGATTATGCCCTAAACTATCTTTGACATTTACATCCGCTCCTTTCGCAATGAGAAATTCTGCAACTTCTTTATGCCCTTCTAAAGCAGCCTCATGCAGAGGGGTACGC
>JAZDIO010000247.1:0-4631 GCA_043804965.1 Candidatus Firestoneibacteriota bacterium
GAGAAATTACTACTCCGAAAAGACTGCTGATTTTCTCAGCGATTGTGAATGCAGGGTTTATTATACTGAAGATTATTGGGACGACAAGCCCGTGACAGGTAAAGCCTGGTGCAAAGAAGAAGTTCTTTCCGTAGATAGAAATTTTGGGGATAGTTGGTTCAGATTTTTAAAGATAATACTTTCCGCTGAGGAAGAAAAGAAAGAAGACGGGAAGAAAGAGGAGAAGGATGAGGAAATAATTATCGGCGATAAGGACAGGAGCCTTTCAACAAGCCAGGTGGAAGAAATTGACCGGAATCTCAAAGCCATTGAAAGGTTTCTCGTGAATAAAGAGTATGAGATTGCCGGAAAAATGTTTGAAAAACTGGCAGAAAAATACTCCCGCGGAAATATTGCATATGTAAATCCCGGCGCTTACAAATGGATTATGAAGAAGATGAAGGAAAGCAAATGATACCTTTCTGTCCCGTAACTCGTAGCTTTTTTATCTTGAATAATTACGGTATATTTTGTAATAATAATTATGTAATCAAATAGAGGGGTAATGCCGGAGGGGTAGTCTTATGTATATCGTAAATGCACACGCGCATGTCAGGGTTGATAAGGAGGGAGTTCTTCGCATAGGCGGAATGTCAATTGACGAGTATGTTTTGTACTGTAAAAAGCTTGGGATTCAAAAGGCTTGCGTGTCCTGTCTGAATAACGAATCAAAAGCAGAATCTAATATGCTGGTATATTCCCTGATGGAAAGATTTCCGGATTTTTATGCGGGAATGATAAGCACAAAGATGGAGGAGCTGGAGCCTGAAAGAATAAAGTACCTGGTTAATCTGGGGTTTAAAGGCATCAAACTTATAAATCCGATGAAGGACTATAATGATAAAAAGTACTTTAGAATTTATGAAACAGCAGAAAACCTGAATATCCCGATACTCTTTCATACCGGTTATGTCGCCGGTGATTGTAAAGATCCTGATATGAATTATGGCAAGATGCGGCCTCTGTATCTGGATCATATCGCAAAAATGTTTCCAAAATTAAAAATAATAGGGGCGCATCTCGGAAATTTAGCATTCTTCTGGGAAGCTGTAGAAGTGATAAAAAATAATAAAAATATATATTATGATTTGACCGGCGGAACCATCAGGATGATGCCGCTGTCTTTCTTTAAAATGGCTTTTTCTGTGAGCGCAAAACCCAATCTTTCCTCTACAAAAGAAATAATCCTGCCCGGTTTATTTGATAAATTTGTTTTCGGCACGGATAATCCCGGACCCGGGGAACTTCTGGCATTCTACAATAATCTGATGAGGCTGCTTAAGATTAAAGAGAATGTGCGGCAAAAAGTCTTGGGCCTTACCGCAGAAAATATTTTTAAATTATGACGGATTCCGCTGATAAATACAAAATATGATCTTTACCTGAAAACCTTTGACAAACAAATGGATTAATGGTAATATTTTCTTAATGTTTCCAGGAACCATTCATACTTCAGGTTCCCAGCCCTGCACCCGAGTATGGCGAGTGGTACAGTGCTAGCCCTGCACCCGAGTATAGCGAGTGGTACAGGGTAAATATTCAGGAGGAGTAAATTATGGCGGTTTTCATAAGAGAAGCGGATAGAATTGTAGAAGTTGAGAAATTCATTAATTTTCCTTTTGAACTCTACAAGGACAACTCTTACTGGATACCCAATTTAAAGAGCGAGTACAGGAAGATGCTGGATGTTAATGTCTATCCCTTCTGGCAGCATGCCAGGAGAAAACTCTTTCTTGCCTACAAAGATAATAAGCTTGCAGGGCGTATTGCCGCGATTACCGATGATATGCACAATAAAGTTCACGAAGAAAAAGCCGGTTTCTTCGGTTTCTTTGAATGTATAAACGATCAGGAAACGGCAAATGCGCTTTTTGACGCGGCGAAAGCGTGGCTTAAATATCAGGGCGCTTCTTTCATGCGCGGTCCCGCTTCGCCTTCGTCCAATGACGAGTACGGCTTTCTGCTTGAAGGTTTTAAGTTTGAACCTGTTATCATGATGCCTTACAATCCCAAATACTACCTGAAGCTTTCGGAGAATTACGGGATGAAGAAAGCGAAAGATTTATATGCTCTTCTAAAAAGTAAATATACCGGTGTTCCGGAAAGAATTGAAAAGATGATGGAGAGAGTCAAGAAAACCTCGCAGTTCAATCTCCGGCCGTTTGACCTTAAAAACAAGGAAAGAGATGTTCAGATCATAAAGGATGTTTATAATCAAGCGTGGGAAAAGAACTGGGGATTTGTCCCGATGACCGAAGCCGAGATGGATTGCGCCGCGGAAGGTATGCTGCAGTTTATGGATCCCGAGGTTGTCATTATCGCAGAGACGAAGGACGGGAACAAACCGGCCGGAATTGCGATAACCCTTCCCAACCTCAATGAAGTATTAAAACATCTGAAGGGTGCCGAGGGCATTATGGGCATGGGTATTTTAGGCCTGCTTAAATTTTTATGGTACAAACCAAAAATTAAAGGCTGCAGAGCTCTTATCGGCGGTTGTTTGAAAGAATACAGAAAGACCGGTCTTATTGCGGAGATCTTCTACGAAACGGCTATCCGCGCAAACGGAAGATATGAATGGTGCGAGATGAGCTGGAACCTGGAAGACAATGATATGGTAAATAAATTTGACACTGATATCGGCGGGTTTTTGTATAAGAAGTACAGGCTGTATCAGATAGAAATATAAGAGCATTGCGACACAGTCTGAATTGACAATTTAATGTTGGCGGGGAAAAACACCCCGCCTGCATTATTTAACAAACAAAAGGTAAGTAAACGTAGGGGGACTGTACCCCGTATATTAAAAGGGGTCGAATGAAAGTCAGGGAAATTATAGCTTCCAATAAAATCATTATTGCCTTTGTTGGTATACCTCTGTATAAACTATCCCCGATTATAAGAAATATATTCGGGGATGGTTTTCACCGGATGATAGTGCAGCTTGTTTTCCCTTAACGATTCTATTCCTTCGTCTCCCATCGTGTTGAAGAAGCTGTATTTTGAAAATTCTACCGCCATTTTCATAAAAATATACTGCCCGGCGCCTTTTGTTTTATGGTCGGCAACTTCCAGCATTATACAGAAGGTGTCTTTGCCGAGAGGAGTGCCGAAAGTATAGGCGGCGACTTTACCGCCGGCGAGAAGAACGCGGCCTTCCAACCCCAGCTTTTCAGAGTTTATAAGGGCTCTCTTATGCGCTTTATCAATATTCTTCAATAAAAATTGCTCCTTGTCGGTTGCGGCTTTTTTCTTTTTTTCTTCAAGCCATTTGAATAACAGGTCGGCGCAGCCGTTTAAATGCTTTTCGGAATACCTGACAAAACTGTAATTATTTTCCTTTTTAAAGGTATTTATAAGCCATCTGATATGTTTATACTTATCACCGCTTAAGGTTCTCAGTTTTTTAGTTTCGTAAATATATTCTTCATCCTTTTTTGCAATGCGAAACCCGGATTTTTCCAGCTCTTTTGCCATATTTTCGGGGATATTCTCTATCCTGGATTCAGTCCTGCCGTTATTTTGAATATCCATCAGCTCAAAGCATCTTTCAAAAACGGATGTTTTGATATTCTTTTCCGAAAGAGGCGGGACCGGCATGAAAGTATTATCAACGTCCCGGGCAAATATACAAAGCGCTCCGTCTATTATCTTCCAGTCAAATTTAAAGAAATCCTCCCATAAAAAGTGATAAGCAAAAGAAAAGGCGGATAAATTGGAAGTTTTCGGTATATAAGATTTGAAGAAAAGCAGGTCTGAAACCCTTAGCGGATTTAAATTGTCGGTCGTTGCTCCGGACTTTTTGAGGAACTTAAGAGGGATGAAAGTTTCTTCCCATTCAATATAGTTTTGTGCGGGGATTTTAGCGGTTAGTAATTGCTTCTTTGCGCTTAACTCTTTTGCGGCAGGGCATAACTCATCCAGAATCAGCATGATATTTTCTTTATCCGTGCTCTTTGCTACGGCAAAAGGGTATATTTTGCAGTCAAAAGGGCGTTTGGAATATTTAAGGCACCTTCCGGTACTTAAGTCAAAAGCTTCGCAGATAAACATCTTTCCGTTTTTCTTCAGCTTATATCCCGTCGGCTTTAAATTCGGTTTTTCCTCCGGAAAGCGGCAGCAAATATCGCATTTTGAGCAGAGTTCCTGTTTCGTCAGTTTAATCAGTTTTTCCATGTACTATATTTATCATATTGAGAGAATATATTCAACGTGATATAATCTTTAAGAAAAGCAAGGAAAGGTAAAATATAAGTACGAAGTACGAGGTACAAAGTACGAAGTTTTGCAATAATGAGTTTTTATTAATTAAATACCACATTAATGTAAAACCTTATCTCGGGATCTCAACGAATGTTGAGATGAATATATAATTCTTATCGAGAAAAGCTTTGCTTATAGACTTTATGGACGTTATGGACTTTTAGACAATAATTGAAAGTTTGTATCAGTTGAATCCTGAAGCATTGTAATCGGTGGAATCGTTTTTAAAAAGGAGAGAATACTAATGAGCAAGGAAAAAATAGCAGCCGGTGCATACGGATATTTTGACCGGGAGAACCGTGAATATGTGATTACCAGGCCGGATACGC
>JAZDIO010000248.1:0-2413 GCA_043804965.1 Candidatus Firestoneibacteriota bacterium
CTAACAGCCTTTCTGCTGTTAAAAGCATAAAATTGCGTGTTTTCACTTAATGGCCAAACTGAAACTATGAATATTTATATTTTCAGTTGTTATTATTATAATATTTATCATTCTTTATTCAAGTATTTTGAATATCCGGAAGGAATATAAGGTATATCCTGCGACTTTAAGAAAATATTCTAGTGAACTGACTAAAACACAAAAACAAGGGTGGCTGGTCCTCTTTTTATTAAGATGGGAAAAGTGGGACAGGCACACGCCTATCCCACTTTTAGAATATTTACCCCGGTTTTCTTTCGGAACAGAGCTGTCCGCCGATAGCCCAGTCGTCTTTTTCAACTTCAAATACAACAACCTGCACTGCTTCTTTGGGGCATTCGATGGTTTCAGCTACGGCATCGGTCACTTTTTCTATCATCTTTTTCCTTGTTCCTTTAGTGCGGCCTTTCCACATCTTTATTTCAACAAACGGCATAGGCGCCCCCAATAATAATATATTTTAGCTATTTTTCGGCTTTATTTATATCGTTCTTATTGTTTCCGGAGATATTGCTTTTATAGAACTCTTCAGTCCTGGGCAGGTAAAGTTCAAAGTTATGAGCTTCATTTACATATATTTCCGCACTTTTCAACTTTATTTCAATAACATGGCCGCCGGCGGTTTTATCTTCGCTGATAAAATGAAAATGATACTCCGGAACATTTATTTTTCCCCTTATTCTTTTTCCAGCCGGAGTTTTATGCTTTCGTACTGGGCGTCCCCAACCTCTTTTTTGGTGAAGGTAGCGCTCTCGGTATTTCCGGACATAAACTCTATTTTATCCGCAGTGAATTTCACCCTTGTTACAAGGTCAAGATTGATATAATGGATCTCACTGAATCTTTCGCTTGTGGCATTTGTCTTTTCTATTTTCAGCACTTTATTTTCCTCCTCCTTGCGGCGGAAAACGGACTCTGCCGCACGCCTCCAAAAATAGCTTCACTTCCGGAGTTCATTAATAATATTAGCATAATTATACGGCTTTTTATCAAATATTTTCACATTAAAACCGCGCACAATGATTTTTATTTGAACATTTACCCGCATTATGCTACAAATTATATAGCAGACTGCTAAATAATTATTTTAACAGGGGGATTTTTGAGTAAATACGCGTTGATTTTCATTTTTCTCTCTTCTTTTTTCTCCGCAAATGAAGGCGGGATAAAATTAAGGCTTGAACCGTACGATAACCTCTCTCCAAAAGAGAAGCTTACTTTTCTTGTACCTCTTCCCAGGGGTATCTTAACCGGCAACGAGGATATCCTGCTTGATTTTCCCGGACTCCAACTATTCGCAAAACACAAAATCATATGCAGCTGGGAAGATAAATCCGTAAAGGTAATGGAGCTTTCCCTTAAGGGGCTGGAAGGCAGGCCTGTCCTGGAAGGAAAAATCATCTGGGGTCACTTTGAAAAAGAACGGAAAGAAGCGGAAGAAAGAGAAAAAATAGAAAATGAAGAGGTTTTAAGCAAAAAAACACCGGAAAAACTGCCCGGTTGGCAGAAAGAGAAATTAAAAAACGCGCTGAAAAAAATAGATTCTTTTTCAAAACCCGCAGATTACAAGATTAAGGTTCTCGCCGTCTTTGAGCCAAAATGGTACTGCGACAGCAAGGTATGGGGAGACCTGTTTCCCTCCTCGGATAATTTCAACTGGCGGCAGTATGAAAGAAAGTTCGAAGCTTCTTACAAAGAAAATGTAGTTCCTGCAAAAAAATCAGAACAGGCGGAGCTTTCTTATTATGATACCGCACACGTCCTCTTTCAGATGTATTTGCGGAGCGGAAACAAGGAGTATCTGTACGCGGGGCATAAGGAAGCAAAAAGATATATTGACGAAGAAATTTTAAAAGACGGACAATATAAGGGCCAGCATGTAAACGGAAAAGGCATTCCACTGCCTTCCCCAGGGCTTTGTCTTCTTTATATTGAAGGCCTTGTGGATGATTACATATTAACCGGCGACACCTCTTCTTTAGAATGGGCAAAAACCCTGGGCAATCAATTCTTAAAAAATATCAAAGAAAGCGACCTTAAGATAAATGAAAGAAATCCCGGCTGGCCGACGCTGGAACTACTGGCGCTTTATAATATTACCGGGGAGGAGTGGTATTTAAACAAAGCAAAACATATAATCGACGCGGTTCTCGGATGGCAGGACCTAAGCGGCGGATGGAAACGGGTTTACGAGAATAAAGAAGAATGCCCCCACGGACATATAGGCGGCTCTGCTTTTATGACAACAATACTCTGCGAAGGGTTAATTCATTATCACTTAATGACCGGAGACAAGAAAGTAGAAAAAGCCCTGATAAAAGCAGCAGACTGGCTTATAAATGAAATGTATATGCCCAATCAGAAAACCTTCAGG
>JAZDIO010000249.1:0-2685 GCA_043804965.1 Candidatus Firestoneibacteriota bacterium
GTCGCTTCTTTCCTATTTTTTGGTTACCCTGGATTCAAATGAAGAGAAAGCAGTGAATGCAGGTCTTATCTACGTTTTAATGACGCATATCGGCACTGCTTTTATTACAGCCGCATTTTTAATCATTTATTCTTATTCAGGTTCTTTTGATTTTATTCTGATGAAGGAAGCCTGCATTAATCTTCCTATGAATATTAAAACTATTATTTTCCTATGTTTTTTAATAGGTTTTGGAACAAAGGCCGGTCTAGTGCCTTTTCATATATGGCTGCCTTACGCGCACCCTGAAGCGCCGAGCCATATTTCTGCGGTAATGTCAGGGGTAATGATAAAACTGGGAGTATACGGTTTTATCAGATTTGTTCTTTTTATCCTGGGAGTGCATCAGCTTTGGTGGGGAAATCTGGTGCTTGTTATTGCCGCGGTTTCCTGCCTGGGAGGGGTTATCTACGCTCTTATGGAACATGACATTAAAAAACTCCTGGCCTATCACAGTGTGGAAAATATAGGAATAATAATGCTCGGGGTCGGCGGTTACATGGTTTTTATAAATATGCAGTTTCCGCTTTTAGCGGTTTTTTCCCTTTCGGCCGCGCTTTTTCATGTGGTTAACCATGCGATCTTTAAAACTCTGCTTTTCCTTTGCGCCGGAACAGTCTTAAAATCCTGCGGCACAAAAAATATGGAAAAACTTGGGGGACTTATTAAATTAATGCCGGTCACGGCTTTTTGTTTTCTAATCGGCGCCCTGGCAATTTCCGCAATGCCTCCATTAAATGGCTTTGCAAGCGAATGGTTGATACTTCAGAGCCTGTTATCAGGCGCTCTTGCCGCGTCTGCCGAGGTCTTTGGTAAAATGAAAATATTTTTTGCCCTGCTTGCCGGAGCGCTTGCTCTGATGGGCGGACTTGCTGCGGCCTGTTTTGTTAAGGCCTTTGGTGTTACTTTTCTGGGGCTGCCCAGATCAAAAAAAGCCGGGGGAGGAAAAGATTTTGGCTGGTCTATGAAAATCCCTATTATCTTTTTGGCCTCTCTGACTTTATTTTTCGGGATATTTGCCGCGCCGATTTTTAATATATTAACAAAGATCGCTTCCGAGGCTTCGGGGCTCAGCAACCTTGGGGTTAAGTTTACCCTTGGCGCGCTTTCACTTTCCCCTCAAAACGGCGCTTTTCAATTGAACGGATTAATGTTAGTCTTCCTTATTTTTGCCATTGCTGCAATTGTTTATATAATTGTTCGAATAATATCAAAAGAAAGAAGTATTACATACGGGCGGACCTGGGATTGCGGTTACTACGGCTTAACCGCGAGAAATCAATATACAGCAACAGGTTTTTCCAAACCTCTCCGGATGGCGTTTAATTTTATTTTAAGGCCTTATAAAAAAACAGAGAAGGTCAGGGATTCTTATTATCATGTTAAATCCTTCAAATATGAAATATTTACAAAACAGGTAATTATGGAATACTTTTATTCTCCAATAATAAAAAAGTTGTTCGGGTTTTCGGAATTAATAAAAAAAATACAGCAGGGCAGTATACATCTGTATATCGGGTATATTTTTATTGCCGTAATATTTTTGATAATATTTCTGAAGAGGTTTTAAATGAAGATGCTTTTGCAGGTCATTCTCATAATAATAATTGCTCCTTTGACGAGCGGGCTCATTAAGAAGCTGAAGAATAATGTGAGGATGAGAAAAGGGGCGCCGATATTACAGCCTTATTATAATTTGGTTAAATTATTTAAAAAAAATGAGGTGATATCAAAAGATACTTCATATATCTTTAAAATTGCTCCTTACATCGTTTTGACGGTTTCTATTGCGGCCGTATTTTTAACGCCTTCCTTTTTTCCGGGCCTCAGGTTTTTTGGCGCAGGGGATGTATTTGTTATAGTCTTTATATTCGCTTTAGGCAGGTTTTTCCTTGCCCTTGCCGGGCTGGATGCGGGAAGCGCTTTTGGCGGTATGGGCTCTTCAAGAGAAATGTTTATTTCCGCGCTTTCGGAGCCGGCATTGTTTATTGCTCTCTTTGCTGCTTCCATGAACGCGGGAGGAAGCAGTGTGACTTCTCTTATTGCCGGAGGCAGTATCTTTAAAATATCCCTGCTTTGCGCGGGGCTGGCGTTTTATTTTGTAATGCTTGCCGAGACTTCACGGGTTCCCGTGGATAATCAGGAGACGCACCTTGAGCTTACTATGATTCATGAAGCGATGATCCTTGAATATTCGGGAAAATCTCTGGCCTTGATCGAACTTGGCGGGTATATTAAACAACTTATCCTGCTTTCTTTACTGGTGAATGTCTTTATTCCCGGCAGCGGGTGGGATCTTTATATAGTGAAAGTATTTATTATTCTTGTAATTACAGCGCTTTTGGAGGTGTCCATGGCAAAAATGAGGTTGTTTCGCGCCGTGGATTTCCTGATATTTTCTTTTATTCTTTCTTTTGCCGCAGTAATTGCCGTGGTTTTGGGAGCATAAATATGGAAATGATGTTATATGGAATCCTTATCACAGCTTTATTGATGACCGTCGTTAAAAGATTTTCCGCACTTGTCACTGCGTTTGCCCTGCAGTCGTTTCTTTTATTCCTGCTTATCTTAATTGAGGCGGTGAAAAGCGGAAGTGTTCAATTGTATATCGTGGCAGGACTTATTCTTATATTAAAAGTCATAGCC
>JAZDIO010000250.1:0-3517 GCA_043804965.1 Candidatus Firestoneibacteriota bacterium
TTTTATAACCGGGTTATCCGGGTCATCCGTATTTACATAAGCATGTTGCTGCACAGGCCCCGAATAACCTTTGCTTTTAAAAGTAACTGTGATTTCCGCACTCTCTCCGGATATAAGAATTTCTTTATTTGCCTTGGAAACAGTGCAGCCGCAGGAAGTATTTATGCCGGTTATTCTTATTGTCTTTGAGGAATCGTTCTTGATGACAAAGAGGTGCTCTGCCACCTCTCCCTCTGTGACTGTGCCGAAATCCCAGACATAAGGATTATTCTCCTCTTCTTCAATTTGCAGGCTCACCGTAGCCTGGCCCATATTTGGCTCCTGTGCCAGACAACTTGTTTGCAGCAACAACAAAAATACGAACACGCCCTGAAGCCTGAAACCTGAAGCCTGAGTCCTTTTTCTCATCACCCCACCCAGATTATTAAAAATAAACCCAAACTAAAAAACATCGCCGCCATAATAATCTTGAGCAACGCAAAGTGCTGTTTTAAGAATTTGGCAAATTGGCCGGAAGTTACCCCCAATAATGCCAATATAAATATTAAAAGCAGAGGCACGATAAACATTAAGTTATATAGCAGCAGGTAACCCAGCGCCTCCAATTTCATGGGGGCAGTTTTCAAAACAAAGGCTATCGTCGGAAGATAAAGCTGGCCGGTGCAGACCGATTCCAAGAGCGAAACTAAAAATCCGCTGGCCAGCGCGCTTAAAAGTAAACCGAAAATATGCGGTTTGGTAAAACCTTCCTCCGGGCTTTTAGGTTTTCTGTGAAACCTGCCGATTACAGAATGAATCTGAATTTTTACCGCTTGCGGCAATTGTAAAATCGAGCCTTCTGCTTGCCCGGTTTTTTTAAAGTTAAAGTAGTCATAAAGCGCCAGGCAGCCCAGTATGATGCTGAACAGCCCGACGGAAATATTCACGGTTTTGATTAACATCCAAAAGCCTTTTAGCCGGTAAAGAAAATTAAACAACCCCAAGCCGATTAAAAGATAGGTAAGGAAAACCGCAAATATAAAGGAAAGTCCGATTGCGATTAACTCTTTTTTCTTATAGCCCTGGACAGCCAAAAAAGAAATGAAGAAGACGATGACCGTAAAAGCGCAGGGGTTAATGCCGTCGGCTAAACCCACTCCGGAAATCAAAAGTGGCCTGAATGTCTTAAAATGCTTAAGCAAATCTATCTCGGGAAAAGCCGCCAATCCTCTGGCGCCGTTCAAAGATTGCGCCAGGTAACTTTTCAGGTTAGCCACAATTTCATTTGAACCGATAAAAAACCTTCCGTTAAAATAGGCGGAAGGCACGGAAATCTTCATACCGAACCCGTGCTTCTTAAGGAGCCCGAGGAAGAACTTATAATTCTCCGTATCATTTATATCCCTGTACTCAATATCTATGCTGTCTTTAAACTCCTTTTCAATCCCGGGAATAAATTCCTTCTTTACCTCAAGGCATTTTTTGCAGGAAGGAGAATGGAAAAATATAAGCTTTGCTTTTTCCGCGCCAAAACTTTGGCTATTTAGAAAAGGATAAAGCAAAGAAAAGCAAGCGGCAATTAAGATTAGATTGGTTTTCTCTCGAAAATTTGTTCCAAGCATTTGAAATTTATTATACATATTTTTATAGAAAATTCAATAGGGACAGCTGCAATCTTAAAATCAGAACAGGTGGAAGATTAATTCACCACCAGGTGGTTAGTGGTGGTCTGTATGGTAATGGCAATGGTCGTGGACGTGAATTTGGCCTTTGTGCCTGTGCTTATGGATATGAACAAGGTTATTGTTTTTGAGGAACTCCGCATCAGCCAACAGCTCATCAGGCGGGCCAAAGCGCGCGATTGTCTTTTGCGCGTTTAATACATAGACTTTATCGGATATCTCCTCAACCAAATGCAAATCATGGGTCGCGGTTATTATCGTCGTGCCGTTAAGGTTTGCCTCGACAAGAATATCAACTATATGCCTTACGGTCTGGGGGTCTAAGCCGGCAGTCGGTTCATCTAAAAGCAAGACTTCCGGCTCGATAGCCAAAGTAGTCGCTATTGCCACCTTTCTTTTTTCGCCGATACTTAAATGATGGATGGGCCTTTCCATTAATCCTTCGATATTAAAAACCTTCGCTAACCTTTTAAGCCGCCCCTCTATTTCCTGCTTTTCCACCCCCAGCTGCAAAGGACCGAAGGCAATATCCTCTTTTACCGTCGGGCAAAACAGCTGGACATCGGAGTTCTGGAAAACAAAACCCACATTGCTCCTGAAAAAGCGGGAAAATTCTATTTTCTCAAACACATCTTCATTTAGCTGCTTCCCGAAAGCAGTTACGCTGCCCTTGTCGGGGAAAATAAGCCCGTCTAAGATTTGTAAAAGCGTGGATTTCCCTGTCCCGTTTGCTCCGATAACCGTTATTTTTTCTCCCTTGAGAATCTCTAAGTCCACCGAGCATAATGCGGGATATTTACCCAGATAGGAGTAATGAACATCGCTTAATGAAAATATAACTTCCTTCATACCTTCGGCTCTCCCGAATAACCCCTGGAAAGCATAGCGCTGTAAACTTCCTGATACAGATGAAAAGACCTCTGCCACAAAGATGCTATATTCCAGGCAACTATTTTCTGGCCTCGCTTATAATGAATATTAAAACCCGTCCTGCTTTTGAGCGCAAGATAGGTATTTTCTAAAATTCCGATAAAAAGAAAAATGTACCTGTAGCACATAGAGATTGTCAGCACGAATACCTGCGGGACTCCGAAAATCCGCAAAACCCTTAATAATTCGGTGTGCCTCGTAGTAATTGACAAAAGCACGACAAATGACACTGAGGCCAATACCCGCAGGATAAAGAAGGATGCGCTTTGCACGCCTTGCGTTATGATAATCGGAAGAGCTATGAATATTGAAAAAAGCGGAATAAATATCCAGGTCCTCTTCAGGAAAAATCCGATATTTATCCTGGAAAAAACAGCCAACAGCAGACAAAATAAATAGAGAAAAATGAGTGAATTAATCTCTTGGGCCAGCATTATCAATATTAATAATAAAATAAACGCAACGGCCTTTATCCGGGGGTCAATTAACTGCAAAAAGCCTTTCTTAGAGGCGAACTCTTCGCTAAAGACGGATTCCCTTAAAAAAGACAGAGTGCCCATAATTGAGCGCTCGACAAAATTACTCCTCTTTTTAAACGGATTTGCCATTCTTTTTACTCAGGGACGTTTCTTGAGCCAATCGAGGACCGTTTCTTGGGCTAATCGGAGAACTGTCCCCTTTATGGTTTAATAAGCTCCTATTTTTATTTATCAAGGGGGACACATCTTGCTTTTGGTCAAGAAACGGTCCTGCTTTGGGCTGAGAAACGTCCCTTATATTTCTATAATTGCTTATTTATCCCGAACTTTCCCGCGCCTAAGATAATCAGCGCAATCAACGCACAGGCAATGATAAAGATATATTCGAACCCTCCGTCAGAAAGAAAAAACCCTTTTCCTGAGTGCACCTTCCAAAACGCTACTGCC
>JAZDIO010000251.1:0-3664 GCA_043804965.1 Candidatus Firestoneibacteriota bacterium
TAATAATTATTATTCTGTCATCCCCGAGTGTTCTTATCGGGAATCCAGGGTTTTTTCTTTTGCCCGCCAGACTTCGTGGAGGGTTGTCTCACTGTCTATATCTGTTCTATTACCTGATTCGGAGGATTTACCTTAATGAAAGTCGGGATGTACTATAATAATCAAGATGTGAGGATAGAAGAACTTCCTGTCCCTGAAATCGGACCAAAAGACATTCTGGTTAAGATCATGGCAAGCGGTATCTGCGGAAGCGATATAATGGAATGGTACAGAATAAAAAAAGCTCCGCTGGTCCTCGGACATGAAATTGCCGGAAAGGTCGTTAAGACAGGAAGTGATGTTAAAAAATTTAAAGCCGGCGACAGGGTTTTCTCCACCCACCATGTGCCGTGCGGCGAATGTATTTACTGCGAAAACGGCAATGAAACAGCCTGCGAAACTTTCCATACGGCTAATAATTTTTTCCCCGGCGGTTTTGCGGAATATGTGAGAATTTCCGGAAAAAGTCTGGATACCGGGAGTTTTATTCTTGCCGACAATCTCTCTTATGAGCAGGGTTCGTTTATTGAGCCTTTGGGAACCGTTGTCAGGGGCTTAAGGGGGCTTAAAATCAGACCTAAAGACTGTGTGCTTATTCTCGGGAGCGGGATTGTCGGGCTTTTATTTGTAAAACTTGCAAAAGCGCTTGGTGCTTCGAGGATTATTGCAACTGATCTGAGCGCTGCCAGGCTGGCTGCGGCAAAAAAGTTTGGGGCGGACTTTACATTTAAAGCAAGCGGGGATATTCCGGCTGCTGTGAAAAAAATAAATAACGGCCGGCTGGCGGATAAAGTTATAATATGCGCGGGGGCGCTGCCGGCGGTGACCCAGGGACTGCAGGCGGTTGACAGGGGGGGGACCGTTCTTTTATTTGCTGTTCCAAAACCGGGCGAGACCGTGCAGATGGATTTTAATCCTTACTGGAGAAACGATATAAATATTATAACAAGTTACGGCGCTGCTCCGGCTGACAATAAGCAGGCGATGGAATATTTAAGCTCAGGAAAAGTTTACGCGGATGATCTGATTACTCATAGGTTTACTCTGGATGAAATAGGCCAGGGGTTTAAAATTGCAAGCGCGGGCGGAAATTGCCTTAAGGTGATAATCAAACCTAACAAGGACGAATGATCCCATGCTAGAACATTTCGGAATAACCGTTAAAAGCATCGAAAATTCAACCGTATGGTACCGTGAAAATTTTGGCTTTGAAGAAGTGAAGCGGTTTGACAAGCCCGGTCTGGAATTGAAAGGAGCGGTAATAAAATTAGATGATATTTCCCTGGAACTATTGCAGCCGTACAAGATCTCGGAAAAAGAAAACAATCATATTGAAAAAGGTATATTACTCGAAGATTTACTGGCCCAAGCGGGATTGGCGCATATTGCAATAAGCGTAAAAGACCTTGAGTCAGCTTACAAAGAAATAAAAGGATCCAACCCTGTATATTTAACAGAAATATTTGAGTCCAAATACTTCTTTTGCGCCGACCCGGATGGAATATTGCTGGAAATAAAACAAGCCAAAACCTGAATAGACACAATTCATATAATCCAATAAGCATTTTACAAAAAAACTTGATTTTAAAAGTATTTAATGCTCTTAATAGGGGCTGTAAAAAGAGTAAGCATTGTTTAAATTAACTGTTAAATCAGTCCTTTAATTTCTTATTTTTTTCTGGTACAATGATATCTTGAAATAGCGTGTTATTAATTATTAATAATTGTTTTCCGGAGGAAAACTATGCAAATATACCTTGATACAGCGAATGTTAGTGAAATAAAGGAATATGTTGACCTTGGGCTTTGTGACGGTGTTACTACCAATCCTTCAATACTTGCGAAAGAAGGGAAGGATATAACTACTGTTATAAGCGCGATAGCAAAAATTGTTTCCGGGCCTGTTAATGTAGAACCTATTGCGACGGATTTTGACGGTATAATAAAAGAAGCGGAAGAGTATGCGAAAATCGGAAAAAATATTGTTATTAAGCTTCCCATGATAAAAGAAGGGTTGAAGGCGGCAGGTGTATTAAAAAAGAAAAATATTTTGACCAGCATAACTCTGGTTTTCTCTCCTTCCCAGGCTCTGATTGCTGCGAAGGCGGGTGCAGATTTTGTAATTCCTTTTGTAGGACGGGTTGATGACGGCGGAGCTTGTGGCACTGAGATGGTGGCGCAGATAGCCCGGATATATTCCAACTATGATATTAAAACAAAGATTCTTGCGGCAAGTATAAGAGTGCCGATGCATGTTGTTGAACTGGCATTAGCCGGGGTTGATATTGTAAGCGTCCCGAAGTCGGTGCTTGAAGTTATGATAAAACATCCTTATACGGACGCGGGAATAAAAAGGTTTCTCGAAGATTGGAATAAAAAGAAAACCTGATTGAACGGGGGTTTAATGCTTAAAAATGATCTGGAAGTATTACTCAGGGTTCAAGAACTGGATACAAAGATGGATGAAATAGAAGAGAGTAAAGCTGATATACCAAAACAGCTTGGAGGACAGCAGGCGGCTCTGGCTGCGGCGCAGGCGGCTCTGGCTGCGGTAAAGAAAAACAATGACGATCTTTTAAAGGGAAAGAAATTACAGGAGCTTGAACTTGCGGCTAAGAATGCGGAGATAAAAAAGCTGCAGGAGCAGCAGTATGCGGTGAAGGATAATAATTCCTATGCGGCGATAAAACATGAAATACAGACCAGGACGGAAGAAGCGGGAAAACTGGAAGAGAGTATTATTACGGCTATGGTTGAGGATGATAACTGTAAAAAAAAGGTGCTTGAAAGCGCAAATGCTGTAAAAGCCGAAGAAGCGAAGTTAAAGCAGCTTGAAGCGAAATGCGTAGAAGATGGAGTTAAACTGGATGCTGAGGTGGAAATTATAAGAAAGCAAAGAAATGAAGAGGCTGCTAAAATGGCAAATACCGCCTTGCTTAAAAAATATGAGGAAGTAAGGGCTAACGTGGGCGGTCTGGGCATTGCGAAAGTGGATGGGAGCAGTTGCCAGGGTTGTTTTATGAATCTCCGGCCTCAGGAAGCAATAGAAGTTAAAAGATATGAAAAAGTTATCCTTTGCGAAACTTGCGGAAGGATTTTGTACGGATAAGTAATTTGCTCTTTATTTATGAAAAATAAATTGGTGCCGGCGCGAATAGCCGCTTTCGCTTTTGCGGAAGAGGAAAGTCCGAACTCCAGAAGGCCAAGATGCCGCGTAACTCGCGGGCTCTGTACCAGAAAAGGTGCAGGGACGGAAAGTGCCACAGAGAATAGACAGCCATGAACCACTCACTTTGTTCGGGTTTACGGTTAAGGTGAAAAGGCGGGGTAAGAGCCCACCGCCCGTCGGGTAACCGGCGGGGCAGGGAAAACCCCATCCGGAGCAAGGCCAAATAGGGGGAAGTCAATAAAGTGGTGCCGCTTATTTCCCCGGGTAGGCCGCAAGAGGTATCGGGTAACCGGTATCCTTAGAGAAATGGCTATTAGAACAGAATTCGGCTTACGGCCCGGCTGCCAAATATGACCCCGCTTGGGTAAACCCAATGCGGGGTCTTTTTTTGTCTCAAAATACCGGATATTTCAAAAAGTCCTGAACTGTTACATTACTTTTTGTCTTCTCTTCTTG
>JAZDIO010000252.1:0-4015 GCA_043804965.1 Candidatus Firestoneibacteriota bacterium
GTAATAGAAGTGCTTAATAAAGTTAACAATACCCCCTTCTTTCATTACGAACTTGAACTCCTGGAAGCTCTGGCCGATCAATCAGCCGTTGCGATTGATAACGCGGTTGTGCATAAAGAATTTCAGGAACTCTTCCTCAGCACCATCACGGTTCTGGCAAGAGCTATAGAATCCAAGGATTCCTATACGGGAGGGCATATTGATCGTATTGAAAATTACAGCATAGCTATAGCAAACGAGCTTTCCTTAACCACGGAAGAGAAAGAACATATCCGCTGGGCGGCCTTATTTCATGATATCGGGAAAATCGGCATCAGCGAAGCCATCCTGCAAAAGCCGGGAAAACTCACGGATGAGGAATATGAGGAAATTAAAAAACATCCTCAGCTGGGCGCGGATATTATTAAACCCATAAGGCAATTTAAACATATAATACCCGGAATACTTCATCATCAGGAGAGATGGGACGGGAAAGGGTATCCCAACAGGCTGAAAACCGCCGAGATTTCCCTTGACGGCAGAATTATAGGTGTTGCCGATACTTTTGATGCCATGACTTCCGATCGCCCGTATCGAAAAGGGCTGCCAAAAGATTTTGCGTTGTCTGAGATTAGAAAATGTTCCGGCACCCAATTTGATCCTGAAGTGGTAGCTGCGTTTTTTACAGCCTGTGAAAAAGGGAAAATAAAAACAGAAGCTGAAATGAAAGCAGGCGAAGGCAAAAACGCTGCCGGTGAAAAAACATCTCAGGGTGCCAAGAAAAGCAGGAAGTAATGAAACACTCCGGATTTGTGCACCTGCATAATCATACCGAATACAGCCTTCTTGACGGCGCTTCAAAAATAAAACCGATGCTTCAAGCTGCTGCTAAGATGAAAATGCCCGCCCTGGCTATTTCCGATCACGGAAATATGTTCGGCGCGGTTGATTTTTTCTTTGCGGCAATGGACGCAGGAATAAAACCCATCATAGGCTGTGAAGTCTATATTGCTCCCGGCTCGCGTTTTGAAAAAGCCGGAGGACACGGTGATAATTATTATCATCTCCTGCTCTTATGCAAAAATGAGGAAGGCTACAGAAATCTCATAAAGCTTGTATCGTCAGGCTACCTGGAGGGTTTTTACTATAAACCCAGGATAGACAAAGACCTGCTGGCGGCGCACTCAAAAGGGCTTATCTGTCTTTCCGCCTGTCTTAAGGGAGAGGTTCCAAATCTTATAATTAATGGAAAAGTGAACGAGGCCCGGGAAGCGGCAAAATACTACAAAGAGCTTTTTGGAGAGGGTAACTATTATCTTGAACTTCAGGATCATAAAATTGAGGATCAGTATAAAGCCAACGAAGAGCTTCTGAAATTTTCAAAAGAATTGAACCTGCCCGTAGTAGCCACAAATGACTGTCATTATATTCAAAAAGCGCATTCAAAACTTCATGATATTCTACTTTGTATCCAGACAAAAAGGAATTTTGACGATGCAGACCGAATGCGTTTTCCCAGCAGCGAATTTTACCTGAAAAGCGAAGAGGAGATGCGCAAAATTTTTGAATTTGTTCCCGAAGCCTTAAAAAACACCCTGGAGATAGCGGAAAAATGCAATTATAAGATGGAAAAAGGCAAATTAATTCTGCCTAACTATGAAGTACCGGAGAATTTTACTCTGGAAAGTTACTTTGACCATCTTACAATAGAAGGAATGAAAAAACGTTACGGAGTTAATCCGCCGAAGGCCATTGTGGACAGGACTAACTATGAACTGGACGTAATAAAACGCCTTAATTTCGCAGGCTATTTTCTAATTGTCTGGGATTTTATTAAATATGCGAAAGATAACGGTATTTATGTCGGGGCAGGCAGAGGGTCCGCGGCCGGCTCCATTGTCGCCTACTGTCTTGCCATTACCGAAACAGACCCTTTAAAATACAGCCTGTTTTTTGAAAGGTTTTTAAACCCGGAGAGGGTGAGCCCTCCTGATATTGATATTGATTTTGAAGATGCCCGAAGGGATGAACTTATAAAATACGTCACTAATAAATATGGAAAGGAAAATGTCTCCCAGATTATAACTTTTATGACCTTAAAACGGAAAGCAGCGGTAAAAGCCGTCGGGAGGGTCCTTAATATTCCTTTTCAGGATGTCAATAAATTGACCAAGATGATCCCCTCAAAAGTGAATGCGGAAGAAGGCAAAGATGAACCGCCTCTCCTGGAAATTGTAAAAAAAATAAAAGAAGTTGACGAATGGATGAAGAGGGATGAAAATATCAGAAACCTTATTCAATATGCCAACGATATAGAAGGACTAAAAAGCGACGTTTCAACGCACGCCGCGGGAGTCGTTATTTCCAGAACGGCACTGGTTAACTATGTTCCTTTATACAAAGAACCCGGGGAAGAGGAGATAATTACTCAGTTTGAGAAAAACTGCGTGGAAAAAATCGGCCTTTTGAAAATGGATTTTCTGGGATTAAAGACGCTCACTGTCATTAAAGATTGTATCAAAAATATAAAAAAAGAACGCGGCCTTGTGATCGATCCGAATAATCTGCCGCTTGAGGACGCAAAATCTTTTCAGATTCTCTGTGAGGCAAAATCGGCGGGGATATTCCAGCTGGAAAGCGCCGGTATGAAAGATTTACTGCGCAAGATGAAACCTCAGACGATTTTTGATATTATCGCGCTCATCGCTTTATACCGGCCCGGGCCAATGGAATGGATTGATGAGTTTGTAAAACGGAAACACGGGCAGATTTCCATAAAATATGAGCATCCCGACCTTGAGGATATACTGAAAGAAACCTATGGTATTATGCTTTACCAGGAGCAGGTAATGCAGGCTACGGTAAAACTTGCGGGATTTACAATGGCCCAGGCGGATATCCTCCGCAAAGCCATGTCAAAGAAAGATCCTGAGGCCATGGAAAAACAGCGTTTGTTATTTATAAAAGGCGCTGTAGCTAAAAAGATAAACGAAGTAAAAGCTGAGAAAATATTCAACGAAATTGCGAAATTTGCCGGATATGGGTTCAATAAATCACACTCGGCTTCCTACGCGATAGTCTCATATCAAACCGCCTACCTTAAGGCAAATTACCCCCTGGAATATTACGCAGCCCTGCTCTCCTCCGAAATCAACAATGCCGAGAAAATCGGCGTTTATGTGGACGAGATCCGTAAAGGCGGGTTTATTCTCCAGCCCCCCTGTATAAATCTTTGCGATACAAAATTTTCCGTTCATGACAATAAAATATTCTTTGCGCTTTCTGCGATAAAAAATGTGGGGGTTGCCGCAACGGAAATGTTTATTAAGGAGCGTGAGAAAAACGGGCCCTTTAAATCACTGCAGGATTTTTGCAACAGGGTGGACTTAAGGATTGCGAACAAAGAGGTAATTGAGAGTTTAATTCAAAGCGGAGCCTTTGACTGCTTTGGTTTGAAGCGTTTGCAGATGGCCAGAATGGCGGACGAGGCTGTTTCCGCGGCCCAGGCCAACCAGCAGGTAAAAGAAACCGGGCAGGACTTTTTATTTGAAAACCTGACGGAACAAACACAAAGGAGTTATCCTTCTGATGAATACCCTGAGGAACGCCTTCTTAATTTTGAAAAACAGCTGCTTGGAATTTATCTTTCAGGGCATCCTCTTGTAAAATACGAAGAACAAATTAAGCGTTTTGCCTCCAATACAACTCAGAGCTTAAAGGATGTTAAAGAGGGAAATACCGCGACTTTGGGCGGAATAATCAGCAGGCTTGACCTTAAAACCACTAAACGGAATGAAAGAATGGCAATTCTGGCACTGGAGGATCTTGGCGGTATTGTTGAGGTAGTTGTTTTTCCTAAACTATTTGAACGTATCAATAATAAGATTGCAGAGGAAACTTTGATAATTGTGAAAGGTAAGGTTGATTTTGAGGATTCAGGCTCGGAAAATCCTGAGGAGAAAGGAACCCCTAAAATCCTTGCCGAAGATGTTATACTCCTTTCCGAAGCCCAGGAAAGGCTTTATAAAAAAGCGCA
>JAZDIO010000253.1:0-4203 GCA_043804965.1 Candidatus Firestoneibacteriota bacterium
GCCTTTATATCGGCTTTTTTTCCGGTTCAGATTCCACAGCTTAATTTTTGGAATACAAAAATAATCTACTACCCTGACAACGTAAGGTTTTTCTGGGGTTTCCCTCTCTTATTAATGTCTTTTTTGGTCCTCATTAGAAAACCCGGAGCCCTGGCAATATACACTTTGACATCCTTATCACTATTAGCATTATTTGCCCTTAAATATAGCGGAAGCACGAGACATCACGGATTAATTTTCATATTATTTATCTTCTCTTTATGGACAGCTCAATATTACAAAGAAAACACTCTTTTTCCCGAAAATAATTTGAAAAAAATATTTTCCGTCAAAATAGTCAATACTCTATTTATTATATTACTGGTTTTTCAGGTCCTGGCATCTCCTATACCAATCTATTTTGACGCCAAAAATGATTTTTCCGCGGGGAAAAGAGTTGCAAATTACCTTCAAGATAACCAGCTGCTCAATGAAGATACTTTTATCTGTGTTTATGATTTTTTCACCGCAGAAGCAATACTCCCTTACACTTTAAATAATTTCTACAGCATAGAAAACTCTAAATTCGGCAGATTTATAGTATTCAACACCGGCTGCGATAAGGTTTTTGAAACTTCTATCAAATATAAGACAGATATTTTAGACAAAGTTATCGAAGGAAAAAACTACAAAAGAACTATTTTAATCTTGAATTCAGAGAACAAAGATGACAACTTTTTAAAGAAATACCGGCTGGTTAAGTATTTCAATAATACTATTGTCAGCGGCGAGTCCTATTACATTTACCTTAAAAACCGTTGAAAGCCTGTAAACATATATTAAAATCACTCATTATTTTTTTGCAGAATTCTTCTTTAACCTTTTTACCCTGTCCATAAAAACTTTTATTTTTGCTTCATAACCCATGTTTGTCGGTTCGTAATATACACGCGCCTCGGGAATATAATCCTGGGCTGCAACATGTCCTTCATAATCATGAGAATATTTATAGCCCACTCCATGCCCCAGCTCTTTATCCCCCTTATATCCCGTGCCCTTGAGATATTTAGGAATCTCAAAGGTTTTGTTATTCTTCACATCCTCTAAAGCCTTATCAACACCTAAGTAAGATGCGTTACTTTTCGGCGCTGTAGCAACATAGACAACTGCCTGTGCCAGCGGAATACGCGCTTCAGGCATACCTATAAACTCTGAAACCTGCAACGCCGTATTAGCAATGATAAGGGCATTAGGGTCGGCATTTCCTACATCTTCTGAAGCACAGATAACAATCCTTCTCGCTATAAAACGCGGATCCTCTCCTGCGTAGATCATCTTTGCCAGATAATAAAGCGCCGCATCAGGATCAGAACCGCGCATAGATTTAATGAAAGCAGAGATGGTGTTATAATGTTCGTCATCACTCTTATCATAAACTATCTTTTTTTTCTGGATGGACTCCTGAGCTGTTGCTATATCAAATTTTATGATGCCCTTTTCATCAGGTTTGGAAGTTAACACCCCTATTTCAAGCGCGTTCAAAGCCATACGAGCGTCACCGTCGGATTTTTCTGCAATATGCAAAACAGCTTCCTCACTGAGTTCCACATTAAAACTCCCGAGGCCGCGTTCTTTATCCTTAAGTCCGTTCTTTATGATGGTTTTAACGGCTTCATTAGAGAGCGAATTTAATTCAACAATAAGCGACCTTGAGATAAGGGCGGGATTAACATAAAAATACGGATTCTGTGTTGTTGCTCCTATAAGTATAACAGTACCATTCTCTACATCCGGAAGAAGCGCATCCTGCTGAGACTTGTTAAACCTGTGTATTTCATCTATAAAAAGTATGGTTTTCTTGCCTACAGTAAAGAGGCGTTCTTTGGCCAGAGCTATTACTCTTCGAAGATCTTCCACGCCTGAAAGGACTGCGTTTACTTCCACAAAAGCAGCTTTTGTTTTTCCGGCAATTATATTAGCTATTGTATTTTTTCCTGTGCCAGGGGGGCCGAATATCACCAGGGAGGATATTTTGTCTGCCTCTATGGCTCTTCGCAAGAGTTTGCCTTCGCCCATAACATGTTCCTGCCCGACAAATTCATCAAGAGAAACAGGGCGCATACGTTTTGCAAGCGGCGCGTTCCTGTCAATTTGTTCCGATATGTCATTAAAAAAATCAGCCATAAGACCTCTAAAGATAATTACTAATTGATATTGGCGGGCTTTTTCCGCCTACATTAAATTGTCATTTGTCATTCGCAATTTGTAAATAGCTTTAAATAGTAAATCCCCACCCTACCGTGAAACCTGTTTTTTGAACCGTTTCTGTCAAGTGGGCGTCCTGTCTTACATTTAGGCTGCCCTTTCGGGTTGCGCACCGTGCAAGAACGCGGACTCCCGACAAAAAGGTGTTGGATCAAAAATTTTCAGGCCTGCGCGAATAGAGCAGGGATTTTTTAAATTTTACCGACTAAAAATAATAAATAACACCCAGGTTATTTGTGGCTACCACGCAGTGAGAGAATACGAATGCCGGCGTTACCGTAAGAAGAACCCCGGTACCCGCCGATAGAGAAAGATTTTTTGTTACAAAATATTCTATATTAAGCATAAGCGGGATAGAAAAATTTACCACCGCTCCAAAATCAAGACCCACTGCCGGCCTAAATTCAAGAATTACCGGGTATTTATTTGCCATAACCATATCAACTCCGAGCTGAATACCAAATACCTGCGCATTGGCGGTATTAACTCCAACTGACGCGTCAACGCCGAAGCCATCAGACAGCCACATCTTAGCTCCAAGCGGAGTACCGGAATTTGTATAACCAATACCCAATTTTCCTTTTAAACCTACATCTTCAGCGTTTGCCGCCGAAGAAACGCCCAACACTACCGCAAAAACCACAAGTACCAAACCAAGCCTTTTCATTTACTCCTCCTTTACTTTATGACGTTATGCCAAAGAAAACCCCGAGTTTGCGGGACGTGCCCTGCACCATTACAGTACAGGGCGGTAAATTTAGCATGAATAATCTAAAAACTTCCTAGCGTCGAAACTCCGTGCGTAAGCATTGCAGTTAGCACTTTATTGACATTGACCGTCTTAACGGCTTCTTAATGAAGCCAACAAAGCCAATTTTTTTATATTCCACCTCCTTCTCAATCCGGATTTTTTTCTTCATCTATTGTACAATAAAGTTTCCGCCGCCTAACACCGAATTACTATTTGTATCATAAACATCTATATCAAAAGCATATGTACCAGGAGTTAAATCTACTTTCGGCGCTAATACAGTTCCACCTGAAGTGTTTCCATATACAACCGAACCTCGGCTTCTTGCAACACCTTCCACAACCCACATGGTTTGAACAGGATTTATACACATAATAGATATTCTTACAAGCTGATAAGATGAATCCACTCCGGAAGCGTCCCAGGCAAAAGTCGGGGTTCTTGATGAGGTAGTATATATGGTATGATCAATAGTACCGTCTATTTTCACCGTGATTGTACTATCTGTTGAAGTACTTCCCGTAGATGCTGAAGAAGTTCCTGAGGAATTAACACCTGTGGAACCATTAACACTTTCAACTCCGGTATTACCTGTCTGTGTTGATACAGTACCGGTTTGCGAGGTACTCACTGAAGTTGCCTCACCGCCGCTTGTTGTTGTGCAAGTAGTCGTCACTGTTGTTGACGTCGAATTAGCGCTTATTGACATTGACGACATTGACGGGCCTACAGGACTCTTGCTGCAAGCAAAAACTGCAAGAACTACCAAAACAGGAATACTTAAAAATCCTGCCAACTTTTTCATTTTTATCCCCCTTGAAATATTTTTAATTCTTCTATTCCAATAAATATATCTTCTTCAGATATTTTTCTCAAACAATCATATCGTATTCCACTCTTTTTGCAAATCCTGTCATAACAGGGGCTGCATAATAATTTTTTATATATAATTCTTACGCTCTTTCCCAAAGGAGCAGTCCAAACAGGATTAGTTGACCCAAATATACCGATAGTAGGAACACCTATTGCTGCTGCCAGATGCATGGGCCCTGTATCATTGCTGATAAAAAGCCCGCACTTTTTTATCATAGCCGCACTTGTCAAGATATCTTCAGCTAAACCTGACGTAATCTTATCACTATATATAGCGTTTTTCAACAGGAAATTAACTATACCCTGTTCCTTGGGTCCGCCAAAAACTATTATAT
>JAZDIO010000254.1:0-6406 GCA_043804965.1 Candidatus Firestoneibacteriota bacterium
ACTTAAAGTTTTATATTCCGGCAGTCCGCTTTTAATGTAAAAGCTCAAATATCCTGAGGCCTTCGCAAAATACTGCGGGAGCATCGGGAAGGAACATAGGGAGATGTCGTAATCGGTCTGGCTGTTTTCCCCGACCAGGCCTTTATCCATTACAGCTGTCATATATACATCAAGGCTTCTGACAACTGAGGTCATTCCGGAAAGAAGCTGCTGATTATCAGCGATTGGTAAAGTATTCTGTGCTTTTTCCTGCGAAAAGATAAAAGAAGAAAATATCAAAGCAAGAAGAAATGCCTGAATTTTAAATTTTTTCAGTAAAAACAAACAAAACATTCAAATTCTCCTTGAAATTTGCGCAGTTTTTTTAAATACCCTATGCGTATTAAATAACTTTACGTTCGTATTTTATTATTTTTATATTAATTTGTCAAGAGAATATTACAGAATTACAGAAATATGAAGATAACTACTGTTATCCCAGTTTTTTTCTGAATCTCATGGAGCTCAGATAAAAGATCACGGCGCCAAAAATTATAAGAGCCAGAATATCAGGCCAGAGGATCTCTATACCGTTTCCTTTGAGTACTATACCCCTTATTATTGTAAGAAAATATCTTAACGGAATAGCATAGGTCAGATACTGGACTAACTGCGGCATGTTCGAGATCGGAAAAACAAAACCCGAAATAATCATTGAGGGAAAAATAAAAATAAAAGTCGTAAGCATTGCTTGCTGCTGGGTTTCGGATATCGTAGATACAAACAATCCGATTCCAAGCGTGCTTGAAATAAATATCAGGGAGCAAACCGCCAGGAGCCAGAGACTTCCAACAACCGGGATATTAAAAATAAGTATACCTCCGGTTATAACTATAACAACGTCCGCCATCCCTATAATTATAAAAGGCAGGGTCTTCCCGAATACTATTTCATGAGGTTTAAGAGGGGAAACCACCAGCTGTTCCATAGTCCCCGTCTCCTTTTCTTTTGTAAGCGCCATGGAGGTAAGAAGCATCGTCATAAGGGTCAGAATAAGAGCCATAACGCCCGGAACCATATAATTCGCGCTTTTAAGTTCGGGGTTATACATTATTTTAAACTCAGGGGTTACCTGCGGAAAAGTTACAGCTTTACCGCTAAGGCCGGCCCTTTTTTTCATTACCCTGTTTCTGTACTCCCTATTTTTTCGCTGAATAATGTCAGTCAGATAATTCAAGCCTATCACGGTAAGGTTGGAGTCCGAACCGTCGGCTATTATTTGAAATGAGGCTTTCTTGTTCATTTTTATATTTTTGCTGTAATCCGGCGGAAAATACAGAACAAAATCAGCTTTACCCTTCTCTAGAACCTCGGCAACTTCCGCCTCCTTCTCTATTTTTCCGACAGAATCAAAATAACCGCTGTTTAAGGCAGCGCCCGTGAGTTCGCGGCTCTCCGCGGAGTTATCCCTATCCATCACAGAAAGATAAATGTGTTTTACATCCGTAGTAACGGCATACCCGAGCATAATAAGCTGCAGTAACGGCGCAACAAAAATAATTGGAAGCATCTTCTTATCCCGGAAGGTTTGTATAAACTCCTTTTTTGCCAGTTGTAATATCTTTTTCAAGGCTTCCTCACTTTATCTTCTTCTTGAAATTCTTTGAAGTTACAAGTATCAGGAGAAGGCCGAAGACCGTTAAGATAATAAACTCCCAGATAAGGACGGTAATTCCGCTTCCCTTTAAAAATACACCGCGCAAAATTATCAGGAAGTATTTTGCCGGGACAACCACGGTTATAAGCTGGATCAAAAAAGGCATGCTTTTTATGGGGAACATAAAACCGGACAATATGAATGTAGGGAGAAAAGAAACGAGCATTGCTATCTGATTCGCTACCTGCTGAGTATTTGACAGCGTCGAGACTAAAAGCCCTGTACCAAGACCGGAAAATGCAAAAATACCGGTCATAAAGAAGAGGAAGAATAAGTCCCCCTTAAGCGGTATATCAAATACAAGCGTGCCCGCAAAAACCACAAGCACCATATCAAACATACCCAGCACCCAGTAGGGGATTATCTTGCCAATCATAACTTCATGCGGCTTTACGGGAGTTACAATAAGCTGTTCAAAAGTCCCTTTTTCCTTCTCTCTTACTATTGTCAGCGAGGTCAGAATCGCCATAATAACACTCATAATCACCGCTATAAGCCCTGGAATAATGAAATTACGGCTCTTCATCTCCTGGTTGTAAAACACCTTAATATTAGGATCCAGCCCCGGAACATTTTTAATCTTTGCAACTCCCGCTTTGTTCATTGCTTTTAATGTAAGATTGCCGGAGTAACTGTATGAGATACCGCGGATATAGCCCATTACAACATTAGTACTATTTGCCTCAGAGCCGTCTGTGATCGCCTGCACCTGAGCCGGACCGTTATGGCTCAGCGCATCCCCAAAACCCGCAGGTATTACCACGCCTGCCCTGGCAGACCCGTCATCAAGGGTACGCAGCAATTCCTTTTCATTGTCAGTGACCTTAAGGATATTAAAATACCCGCTTGAAGTAAAACCGGAAAGATACTCCCTGCTTTGTTTTGTTTTATCGTGATCGCAGATAGTTATCTTTACATCCTCAATATCAAGGTTTATGGCATAGCCAAACAAGAAAATAAATATAATAGGCATTCCGACAGCCATTATCAAGGACCGCGGATCACGCCAGATATGGAGTATTTCTTTTTTCATTATGGCATAGATTTTTAAGTTCATTTTTGTTTATGGCTCCGTATGGAGTTAACAAACAATTCTTCCAAACTGTCTGTCTTCTTCTTTTCTTTAAGCTCCGCCGGGCTGCCGCAGGCTATTATATCCCCGGCATAAACCAGCGCCAGACGGTTACAGTTCTCCACCTCATCCATATAATGCGTGGTTACAAATACAGTCGTACCGTTTGACGCAAGATTCCTTATAAGTATCCAAAAATCCCTTCTCGAAAGAGGATCTACTCCCGCAGTCGGTTCATCCAGAAAGAGAACTTTTGGACGGTGAATTATTGAACATCCGAGAGCAAGCCGTTGTCTCCATCCTCCCGACAATAAAGAAGTCAATGTATTTTCCCTTCCTTTTAACCCGGACATTTCAAGGATCTCAATCTTTCTTTCAGAAAAAATTGAGGCAGGAACATCATGAATACCCGCAAAAAACTCTATATTTTCCGCAACTGTAAGGTCATTATACAATGAAAATTTCTGAGACATATATCCTATAATTTCTTTTATCTTATCCGACCGGGTATCAACATCAAAACCTTCCACTGTTGCTTTTCCTGAAGTAGGAGCAAGTATTCCGCAAAGAATCCTTATTGTTGTGGATTTACCGGCGCCGTTTGGCCCTATAAATCCGAATATTTCGCCCCTATTGACCGAAAAATCAATACCATTAACGGCTGTAAAGGTGTTAAACCTTTTTGTGAGTTTTATCGCTTCTACGGCAAGCGTCATTTTAAGACTCCAATGCTTTCTATCTTTGAAATAAAATAATCCTCAAAAGATCCGCCCGTCCTGATATTTACTTCTTTTGGAATCTCTTCGGATATGAACTTCCCCCGGTAAATCAGAGCAACCCGGTCAAACCTATTTACTTCATCCATGTAATTAGTGGTAACCAGGATCGTTATCCCCGTATTCTTATTAAGAGCCGTAAGCATTTCCCAGAGTTCCTGCCTTGAAAGCGGGTCCACCCCGATTGTCGGTTCATCCAGTATCAATATCTTCGGGAAATTAATAAGGGCGCAGGAAAGCGCCAGTTTTTTCTGCATACCGCCTGACAAAAACCGGGCCTGGCGGTCTTTAAAACGTTCAAGATGGCTGAATCCGTAAAGCTCATCAATTCTCTTCTTTCTGTCTGTCCTTGAAATACCGTAAATATCGGCAAAAAATCCGATATTTTCTTCTACGGAAAGGTCTTCATAAAGTGAAAAGCGCTGGGGCATATATCCGAGGACCCTTCTGGCTTTTTCAAGCTCTTTTTTTATATCAAAGCCTGCAAGCCGCACTTCCCCGGCAGTAACATCGATGATTCCTGAAACAAGACGGACTGTAGTGGTCTTACCTGCCCCATCAGGCCCCACAATACCGTATATCTCCCCCTCCTTGACGGAAAAACTTACATCGTCAATCACGCGAGCGAAACCATACTCCTTTACAAGATGTTCTGCTTCAATTATTTTTTGCATCTATCTCGGCATCTGCCGGCATCCCTGATTTAAGTTCGTTATCTTTATTATCGACATTTATCTTGACCGCATAAACAAGCCGGGTCCTTTCATCTTTAGTCTGAATATTCTTCGGAGTAAACTCCGCCTCTGAAGCAATATTAACAACCTTTCCTTCGTATTTTTTTTTTCGGAAAGGAATCAATACTGATATAAGCTTTCTGATGGAGTTTTACTTTTCCCAGTTCTGTTTCCGAAATATAGATTTTGATATAAGGTTTTTCTGTATTTCCTACTGTAACCACGGACATACCGGGGCTGAGCATCTCGCCCTCTTCAGCGTTCTTGCTAAGTATCACCCCGTCTATAGGAGACCTGAGATAACAGTTGTCTATCAGCGCCGCAATATACGCTACCTGGGCTTCTGCCTGATTTTTCTGTTCTGTACTTGATTTCAGCTGGGACTCAAGGACTTTATACTGGGTCTCAAGCTGATCAAATTGCTGTTTGGAGGCAGAACCGGCTTTCAGGAGTTCTCCGGCTCTTTTAAAGTTATCCTCCGCATTATTATATTGTGTCCTTACCTGTACCCTTACCTCTTCTGCGGCGTTCAAAGAAGCTTTTGCCTGTTTTAGCTGAGCGTTTAATTCATCGTGCGCCAACTCAGCGACAAGACTTCCTCTCTTGACCTTTCCTCCTTCTTCCACAGGCAGGCTGTCGATCTTTCCCATTATCTTTGATGAAATATCAACCCGCGTCACCTCAATCGTCCCTGAACCTGATAAGCCGTTACGCATTGCATTCTTTATTCCCACCACCGCAAAATAAGCGGTAATGCCAAGAACCAGGACTATCGGAACTATTATTCTTTTTTTATCCATCTGTTCCTCCTCTAAAGTTAATTACAAATTACGAATGACAAATTACAATTTATTGAGTTATATATAATTCCTAATATTGTACTTCGTAATTCGTACTTTGTACTTGCTATTTAAGTTCACCTGTTGCTTTCAAAAACGCCGCCTTCGCTACGGTTAAATCATACAAGGCCTGCAAATACGCGGTTCTGGCTGCAAGAAGGCTTAGATGAGCATCCATGACATCGTAATTGGTATTCACACCGCTGCTATAGCTGGTTTCAGCTATTCGGTAATACTCCTCAGCCTGTTTAACACTATCAAATTGAGAGAGAATCCGTTCATTCGCTTCATTTATATTAAGAACGGCCTGTTTTACTTCAAGCTCTATCATATTTTCTATCTGGTTTTTTGCAATATCCGCTGACTTAACAGTCGTTTCCGCCTGCTTAACTTTTCCCGCAGTGGAAAAACCGTCAAAAACAGGTATCGAAAGGATAACTCCGGCATTCCAGCTCTCCACCCAGGCAGGTTGCGAGTAATACGGATTCTGATAATTGTAACTTATATTACCGGTAAGCAGAGGCTTATCAGAGGCGGAGATTAACGCAAGAGAAACCTCAGCCATAGCTTTCCTTGCGTTTGCTTTCTTCAGTTCCACCCTGTCCCGCAGCGCTTTTTTCAAAGCAGATTCAAATGCTTCAGCTTTAAATTCAGCGCCTTCAACATCATTAAAGCCCCCTTCAATCCTTATGTCAAGAGAAAGAGGAAGACCAAGAAGGTTTTTCAGATTCTGCAGGGCTAATTCATAATTATTTCTGCTTTTAGCCACCAGAGGCTTTATATTTGAACCTCTGACTCTGGCCCTTAAAGAGTCAAAAGAAGAACCGGCGCCGGCTTTCAACCGGGAGTCCGCAAGTTTTACGTTTTCTTCGGACAATTTATATGATTCTTCATTTACTTCGAGGATTTTTTTGAAAAGTATGACAGAAGAGAAGGCCTGATTAAGATTAAATAATACCAGCGCTTTTGCCTGTTCCAGCTCCTGCCTTGACGCTTCCAGCCCTTTTTCTGCCGCCTCCGGAGCCAAAAACATCCTTCCCCCAGTCAAAGATAGTCTGACTTAAGGAGGCCTTAAATATCCAGTTATCATTCGCTCCGGTTTGAATTGTTTTATTGATTGTTGTAAGCCCTACGGGCAGCGACATCTCCATTTCCGGAATTTTTGACATATAGTTATAACTCCCGACAAGCGAAAGTTTAGGCAAATATCCCGATGAAGCATCCGTAAGCTTTCCTTCAGCATCAAGGACATTTTGCGATGCCAAAAGAATTTCTCTGTTCTTTTCAAA
>JAZDIO010000255.1:0-3861 GCA_043804965.1 Candidatus Firestoneibacteriota bacterium
ACCTGCCTCGCAATCAAGCATACCCTGTTTAAAGGCATCGCGCCGGGCGGAGTCTAATTGTTCATCTATAAAGCCCAGTTCTATGCCTTCTTCTTTGCAAAATCCTTTTTCCTGGGCAAGATAAAACGGGCCATAGCCCACCCATTCCTGGAAAGCAATGGTAACGCTCGTAAGTTTCACTTTCGGTTTTTGACTACAGCCAGCGATTGTCGCTGTCAGCATAATACAGAATAGGAATATCGCTATTTTCTTCACTTTACTCCTCGCAATCTGATAGCTGAAAACTATTTTCCCAGCTCCTTTTTCAGTATCTCAATTTCTTTTTTAAGCTCTATTATGCGCTCTTCCCTGCCTATGCTTGCCTTATAAAAAATTTCCAATTCCCGCAAGCGCTTCTGCGCTTCATCCTCCATCTTCTTACGCTCGGTGATGTCTTCCATCATTTTTATGATCGCGATCACCCTGCCGGCTTCGTTCTTGATCGGAGAAGAGATAATTTTATAATTAAGCGCTTGGCCGCCCATGGGGGTTTCCGTCACATATTCGTGCGCTAACCCGTCTTTCAATGTCTTGGCAGCCGGGCAATAAGAACAAATCCTCTCTCTCGGCGGATTATTGAAGGCGCGGTAACAAATGTGCTTCTCCTTAAGATCTATGTGCGGATTCCACTTCTTCATCTGATTGTTTAAAAACAAAATTTCCATACCCGGACTGATCAGCGTGACGCCGATACCGATATTGTCAACAATGCCTCGGAACTTCTCCTCATTTTCCCGCAGCGCTTCTTCCGCTTTTTTGTGTTCGGTGATATCGCGTACCGTGGTCAGAACCACCTGTTCACCGTGCAGTTCGATAAAATCGACGTTCATAAGAGCCTGATAAAAGATGCCGTCCTTCCGTTTCAATTTTGCTTCAAAATTGCGGACTTTTCTTTCTTTCTGTAAACGCGCCATAAGCTGCTTTCGTTGTACGCGATCAACATACATTTCACTTACATCTTTAAGAGCGCTGAATTCTTCTTTGGTATAACCGGTCACTTCTTCCGAGCCGCGGTTCGCAATTATCGCCCTGCCGTCTAAAGTCGTGATAGCTACCGACAGAGGAATGTTTTCAAAAAGGAAGCGATATTTTTCTTCGCTTTCCCGCAGCGCCTCTTCCGCCCGCTTGCGCGCGGTGATCTCCTGAATGATCCCGATACTTCCGAGAAAATTTTTGTCCTTATCTTCAACGGGCCTATCCCATTTTCCGGTAGAATCTATTTCACAATAACAATAATCGTCCCGTGCTTCGTCTTGGCTTTTGCGCAACAACCTTATCTGAAAATGCTGCGTCATTCTCTCGCCCGTCCTTCTTTCGTCAAAAAGTTTAGGCGAGTTTTCGGCGCCGGTTGTTTTGCCTCTGTATTTCGGCAAAACAATAAAGCGGCTGACAACTTCAAAATCGTCCGGATGGACTATTTCCTTGAAATGTTTTCCGATAAGATCTTTCGAAACATATCCTAATTGTTTTACGGCATTGCTTACAAAAATAAATCTTCCCTCCGCATCAACTTCATATACTACATAGGGTAAAGTCTGGATAAGAATCCTGCATCGTTCTTCGCTTTCTTTCAACAACCCGTCCGACTTCCTGCGCTCGGTGATATCATTTTCGGATTTTCCTAATCTGCCTTCCATGTGGCCTCCACAAAATAATAAAAGCGGCCTTTCGGAAGAAAGGTCGCTTATAAAAATTTATCTATTTTCCCGTTCGCATTCGCCGCCTCATTTGTGTAGCGAGCGTTCTTATCACGTTTATTTTACCATAATTCTCTGTTCTGCCGCTGTTTTTCTATGCAAAAATATCGGATCCCTCTAAAAATTATTGTCGCTTTTCTCTTTTATGCTTTTCTCTATAGATTTAATAAGCACGTTCCAATTTACAGGTTTCATAATGTAATCAACCACACCGCATTTATAGGCTTTTGCCTTATCGGCTTCCTTATCTAACCCGGAGAGTACAATTATGGGCACGTTCATACCTATTGGATCGCGGTCAAGCATCTGGCATGCTTCTATCCCGCCCAATCCCGGCATAAGAAGGTCGAGCAGTATAACATCAGGGACAAATTCGCGCACATGAGTAAGGATATCTTTTGCGCTTGACAACACCACGACCTCATATGCGCCGCCATGCTCAAGACGCATCTTCATTAAATCCGTAAAATCCTGTTCATCGTCAATCAATAATATCTTCTTTTTTTTCATATCTTTTTTCAGCTTCTTTATTTATGAATCGGCCGAAATAACATCCTGCCTTTAAAATGGGGTCGCTGGCTGGACGAAGTTAGAACTTGTATGATAGCTTCACAATATTGAGCTAACTTAACAACAAGCTAATCGGCACAGCCCATATATTTTTGCTGAGCTTCAAGACATCACGACCGTTATACGTTAATAATCCTCCGAGGCAGTTTTTATTGCTGCCCAAATACGCTTTTAGCCCCTGGAGGTCACTTTCTCTACACCTACTGCCGCTCTTTACTTCGATGGCCAGCGTCTGGCTACCAACCTCAATGATAAAATCCACCTCATACCTGCCTTGAATATTCCAATAGAAAATCTTCGCATCCGGATAATATGCGGCAAATATCCCCTCTAAATTTTGCGCCACATAACTTTCTAAAAGCGCGCCTCTTACTATCTCGTTCACATTCAAATCTTTAATGCCCTCAAGATGTGCGGCTAACCCTGTATCTGACAAATACACTTTAGGCGCTTTAATAAGCCGGCTTGTTTTATTTTTAAGGTATGGTTGAATTCGGCTTAGAATAAATGAAGTCTCCATGAGCGAAAGATAGCGTGACGCAGTTACCACATTCAATTTCGCATCCCTGGCAAGCTCGCTTATGTTTAAAACCTTTGCATTACGAAGCGCCACAAGCTGTAGAAGATTACGGAATGAGCCTAAATCCGCTACTTGGCTTAAGTCTCTTATATCGCGCTCCAGATAGGTCTGCTCATACCCGCGAAACCAAACTTGAGGCTTCTTTGCCTCTCCGAGACATACCGAAGGCATACCTCCTTTAAGGATTTCATTAAGCGAAATAGGCTTAGGGTTCCGCTTGGGTAATTTTCCGGTATCAATAAAATGCGCGAGTGCCGGTTTTTCTTTTGTAAACCCAAGCGTTTCCCTGCGTGTAAACGGATGAAGAGTTATATAAACCGTTCTGCCAGCTAAGCTTTCAGACACTTTTTTAAGAAGCATAAAATTGGCCGAACCGCTTAACAGGAATTTCCCGGGCTTACGGTTCCTGTCCACCTCTTTTTTTATAACATTCAGTATCTCCGGGTACTTTTGGGCTTCATCAATGGTAATGGGTTCTTTGCCTGACAGAAACTCTTCGGGATTGCTACGGGCAGCTTCAAGAGTGTTAAAATCGTCGAAGCTGACGTATTTTCTTTTCTTTAATACCGGCTCGTTTAAAAGAAGGGTGCTTTTACCTGCCTGACGCATTCCGGACAATACTACTACCGGCATACTTCCTAGGGAATCTTCTAATGTTTTGGTAATTTCGCGCTGTCTATAGCTTATCATAATTTAACATATTAAGTTATATCCTGACATTTGTCAAGACAATTCAGGCGCATAAAAATTGGGGTCCCTCTCGTATTAGCCGAGGAGGAACCTCTCGGTTTATATAGGTATCTATTATAGCTGAATTATGGCTGGAAACAAGCGAATTTTGCTATTCAGAGAGGACATTTTCTCGTAAAAATGTCAGTTTTGTCCGGTCATTTTTGGCTAAAATTTACGTAAGTATTTGCGACATTGAGAGATATAATTGTCCGCCTCGCTAGAGGCTGGGTCAGATGACTGGCA